>JAGSHR010000296.1 GCA_029855985.1 Candidatus Njordarchaeota archaeon | reverse complement strand
CTGCTATCACTGCTTTACCTGAGTGCAATCTGTTTTCTGCCTGGTCCCATACTACACTGTTTTTGCTCTCGAATACTTCGTCTGTCACCTCGTCGTGTCTTGGGAGGCAATGCATGAAGAGGTAGTCTGGGGCTGCGTGTGATACTAGATCGCTTGTTATTCTGTATGGCTCGAAGAGTTTGATTCTTTCTTGTTGTTCTTTTTCTTGCCCCATGCTCACCCATACATCCGTGTAAACGACGTTTACATCTTTTACAGCTTGTACGGGATCTTCAGTTACTTGTATTTTTGCTCCTGTTCTCTCTGCTATTTTCCTTGCGTCTTCTAGTAGATCCTTGTTGGGGAAGAATTGTTTTGGTGCTCCTATGTTTATGTTTATGCCCATTATTGCCGCCCCATAAATGAGTGAGTGAGCTACGTTGTTGTCTCCGTCCCCTATAAATGCTATTGTTATGTCTTCTAGTCCGATTTTTTCTTCTATGGTTAAGAGGTCTCCAACGATTTGAAGTGGATGCGAGAAGTCGCTTAAAGCGTTCACAACTGGGATCTTTGCCCATTTTGCGAGTTCTTCTAATGTTGAGTGTTTGTAAACTCTAGCGATTATTATATCCACGTATCTCTCTAGGACTCTAGCAGTGTCCTTTATCGGCTCGCCTCTTGCTAATTGTAGTTGATCTTTAGACAAGTATAGAGGTTTAATTCCCAGATCGGATAATGCCACCTCTAGCGATACTCTTGTCCTTGTGCTGTGCTTCTCGAATATTAGGGCAGCATATTTTCCATTGTGAATTTTGTGTGGTTCCCCGATCTTCTTTTTTCTCTTTAGGTCGTGGGCTAAATCAAGAATGAACCTCAATTCATCTTGTGTGAAGTCTTTTAGACATAGAAAGTCTCTATTTTTAAGGTCCATTTTCAGCACCTCAAACGGTGTTTACCAAATATCACCGCAATATAGTTAGAGAATTTTTGAATATATAATCCTTTCAAGTGCTCCTCAACGTTTTCAAGCTTTTTTAGGAAAGACTTCATAACCTCCTCAATGTTCTTATCCAACAAAATGTCTATGACCAAAAGGAGACTTTGTATCTCTAGTTTTATTGGTATAGATCGTATCTCATCCATGTGTTCTAGGAGGAATATTTCTATTCCTAAAAGCTTTATAGGGCTTATATACTTGAGCGATGATACGTCGATTATTTTTACTATCTTATCCCTGTCTCGTATTTTTCCCAAAAAGTTGTTTATTTCCTCGTTTGCTTCGCTGAGTGTTCTTGTGCTGATAATAATGGGTAAGAGATTTCTATAAACTTCAACCAAAGTGTCCGTGTTCTCCATTATGGAGATACTTTTAAGTATTCTTTCGGTAAGTATTTTTGCCTTGTTTATGAGTCCTTGCTTGAAGTAACAGTTAGCCACTTTACTTAGGGCCACTATTTTCCATTCTGGTGGAAGATAATCTATTATTCGGTCTGAGCCGTTTATTTCCTTTTTTTCGCAGAGGATATCCATTATCTCAAATATGGCTTCAATTTTTCTTTGAACAAAAGGAATAGAATCTACTATTTCCAAGTATACATTGGGTTTATCAATTATTGCGTATGTGATTGCTATATGTCTCATTGCATCAGATCTATCCGATTTATCAGGCACTTCATGTACAATTGATAGAGCTTTTTCAAGTTGTTCTTCTGCCTCTTGGATTTCACCTAGATCAATTAGAAATCTTGCAATGCAAACAATGAATTTAACTCTTGACCACGGATCCAATTCACCTTCATTATTTACTATGCTTATGAGTCTCTCTATCTCTCGCTCTGCTTCTTTGACCATTTGGAGATTAAGATATATCTCTGCTTTCGAAGCAATGTAGAATGGGTTATTGTAGTCCAAGCTATTAATGTTTGATTTTATTATTTCAGTAAAGCACTCTTTTTCTTCAACAAAGGAGAAAGCCTTTAATAACTCTATCTTTGTTTGTGAGTCTGGTGTTACGGGTAGTATTGTTGTTAGAATTGTTTTTAATTGTTCGCAGTACATGCCAATGCACCAACTTTATCCCCTTTGTTCCCTACTCTGAACTTATCACTTCTTTTCTCACTTTTTCTAGAACTTTTTCTGGTCCTAATCCTCTGTCTTTTGATCTCAAGACAACGCTTATCTCTGTTTTCGGCGAGACTTTTCTCGGTAAACTAACCATTAGGCCCCCTTTGAATAGGGGTCCTATTTCAGCTGGGACTCTATAATGGAATCTAACTATTTTTGCTCTTATCCAATCTCCTCTTCTAATTACGATTCTCCCCTTCTTTGATCTCGCTTCTTTTCTTTTTGCAATGTACCTAAACGGTTGGGGCCCTATCTGGTTCATCGGTAGTATTGCGTCGAATCCTCCAATATTAATGTATAATGATGCTTCTGTTATGTTTTCTACTTTCCCAACTAATATTTCGTTTTTTACTGGTTTGTATATCAGCGCTTTAATCTTTATCTTAAAATAAACGTGGGGGTCCCTAAGCTTAATTTCACCCTCACCCATTAGTTCTACATCCATAATGGCGATGATTTGCCCAATATTTTCTAATGTTTGACCTTCAAGGGCTTTTCTGGCCAGGTTTAACACTAATTCTTTTGGATCTCGGTCTAACCTGAGATGTTTTGGTTCAACTGGCAACATGCTATTGATCTCCGCTAGAAAATACAAAAAACATCCCTCTTACTAATCGTTTCTCTATAAGGTAATTGTAACAAGCTAACTGAGGAATCAGAGTTTTTAAACAATAAATATGTTTTAAAATGTTTTGTCATTTGAATATCATAGGATAATGAACGGTTAGACGCTCTTATATAAAAGAAGAAACTCTCCCGAATTGATTATTGGAAAAAATTTTAACCTTTTCCAAATAGCTTCTTAATAAACTCAATCAGCTTTTGCAAAAACCCCTTTTTTTCTTCTTCTTTTTTCTCTTCAATTTCCTCTTCTTCTTTAGTAACTTCCTCCTCTACTTTAGCCTCCTCCTTTTCTTCTTCCTCAATTTCTTCTTCTACCTCCTTCTCCTCTTCTTTTTCTACTTCCTCAACTTCTTCCTTCTTTTGAAATTGTTCTAGAGGCGGTACCTCAGGGGCTTCTAGAATTTGTGGAGCTTCCGCTTCTTTTTCTTCCTCTTTCTCTGCCTCAATAAGCATCTTCAATTTTATTGGAATCATGGCATTGGGAAGGATGTAAACAATATCTCCATCTTTCTCTGTTTTTCTTAGTGTTGTTACTGGTAACTCGATTGATGGGTATTCTTGGAATCTTGTTTGTATTTTGACTACGAAAGACCCTAGATCTGTTGGTCTTATTTCGACAATTTCCCCTATTTCAATATTATCTTCTGTTAGCACTTTTTTATTAGTCATCTCAGGGAACATGTTGGCTCTCCTTGTAATAGTTGAAATGATTAGTGTATGTCAAAATGTTGAATATAATATCTACTTAAGAAAACTTTTAATTATTTAGTGGATTTAAATTTTTCAGAGAGACGCTAGTTGGGTTTGAAAGAGGAATTATCATGGCTTCTAGGAGAAAGAAGTTAGAAGTTTGGTTTGCTAAACCATTAAAGTTCGTGATTATTGAGTTAATTAACTTGGCGCAAGGTAGAATAGCATTTACAGAGTTAATGGATCAGTTAAAGAATATATATGATAATATTTCCATTAATCAGGTTAATAGAACCCTAATGGCTTTAGAAATAGAGGGAATTATTCATGTTGAAGTTGTAAGTCCAAAAGAAAGAATAATTGAAAAAATAACTAGGGAAGGAGCGTACTTGCCAGTAACTGAGGACTGATTTTATCTGTATGATTTTTGGAATCTTGCTCTTGCTCCTGGACCTCCGTATTTCTTCATTTCTTTTCTTCTTGGGTCTTCAACTAGTAAGTATTTATCGTAATTCTTGAATAGTTTCTCTATTTCTGGATCGTCGAAGTATTTTACAATTGCTCTTGCTATTGCTGCTCTTACTGCTTGAGCTTGGCTTGAAAAACCGCCCCCCTTGACTCTAACTTTAATATTTATCTTGTTTCTTAGGTCCCCAATTAAAAGTAAGGGTTCCATTATTAGCATTTTTATGTATTTGTTTTCTATTGCCTCCAGTCCTCTTCCATTTACCCTGACGATCCCTGTTCCTGGTTTAATAGTGGCTCTCGCTATTGCGGTTTTCCTCTTCCCTGACGCTAACACCACTTTTCTTTGTTCTGTTACAGCTATTTGGTTTCCCTGTGTTTCTGTAGCCATCTTTAATACCACCTTATCTTATTTTTCTATCTGTATAATACTTGAGTTCAATCCCTTTATATTTACATCATTTCGGATAATTGATTTATTAATGTTACTTTTTGATTCGATTATATCTATTATATCCGTTCTTATTGATAGGATGACTTTTCTCCATGTATCACTATCATTTAGGGTATTTAATATTAATTCTAGCACTTCTTTTTGCTCTTCTTTTCTTGGTTCAGCTACCGATAGGTTGGAGATAATTATTTCTTCGGTTGCTCGCCATGAGCTTAATGGCTTAAGTGATATTTTTTTGTATTCCTTAAATTTTTGCTTTACTATTTCCATTTTGTTTGGTTTTTCATAGCAAGTTATTGATGGATCCTTTTTTGTGGACCATTCCCTTCTTAGAACTTCTAGCACGGTTTCCTTTTCGAGTAGTTTTGTTCTTAGGTATCTAAGCCTTGTAACCTTTTCTCTAAATGGAATGTTTTTACCCAAGTTCCATGCTGATTGTGCTACTTCCCCCGATAAGATTTCAGCTAATTTCTCTTTGCTTGGTTCCCAGTTTGATTGCAAGATTAGGGATCTCGCCAAGATTTCCTCGTTGGTATTTAGCTCAAATCCTGTTAAGTCGAATGCAATGAATGCTTCTTTTCCTATGAGAAATAGGTATACTTCTATGTCCGGGTTTTCTAATCTCACTTTTATTCTTTTGTTCTTTACTTCTTTGAATTGATCAACTATTGCTTGTCCAGCTTCCTTCTCTATAGACTTATACTCGTATTCTATCTCAGTTCCTAGATCAACTGTTCTGACCGCGAATGTTTGGTTCTCAGTGAAGTAATTGTACCATTCAATTGTTTTCATTTCGCGGTAGATATCACTTATATCCGTGATGGTGAATTGCCCCAATAATAGATGTATCTTGCTCGCTGTTCCAGTGAATAACACAAGTTTTATTAAGTCTTCGGCCAAGGAGTCCGTTTTCATGGTTAATAGTGATGCATCAAGAGCCTCTGTACTCTTCCCCAAGATCAACTCTACTTCTCTAGCTAGGTAAGGAACAGCATATCGTTTCGTTTCTAATAATAATGTTTTGTTGTCCAAGATCTACACCTAAAATGCATCTCTACATAAAATTTTTTGAAATTGATCTATTAATTATCCTAAAAATTTACTGTTTGTTCGACAACTAAGCTATTTGTTTTTAAGAATGATTATAGATTTTAAGAAATAAAAGTAGTTGCGTAGAAAAAATCTTGAGAAGCTATAACATTCCTAAGTTTGTTGCAACATCAAGTGCTGAGAATTCTGGTTCTAGTTTTACTATTGCCTTTTTGTATCCTTTACTTGTTATCATTGTGTTGACTTTTTCAACTCCAACATCGAATAGTTCCTCTACGGCTCTTTTTATTTGGTGCTTGTTGGCCTTTCTGTCAACTATGAATACAAGTTTGTTTTCTTCTTGTATCATTCTAATCGTTTTCTCGGTTACTTCTGCTCTAATGATTATTCTATATTTGTCGTCAAGTAATATCTTTTTACCTTTCTTTGCCATAGCATTCCACCTCTATACGAGTACCTTGTATTTTTCCGTCATTTGTTTTAATCTTTCATTTAGTAATTCTAGTGCTCTTTCGGTTATAATTGTTAATCTTCCTGGGTGACCGCCAGGAGCCAAGTGTTCAACACTTAATTGATCAACAGGGACAACGTCTACGCCTTCTAGGTTTCGTGCTGCTTTGATTATTGATTCTTTTTCTCCACTTACAATTATGAGAACGCTTTTTCTTCTCTTGTATTTCCTTCCTCTTCTCTTACCTTTACCTGCCCTCACTCTTCTCAGTTCTTCAGCTCTTTTAACATCGTCTAAAGCACCTATCTGTTCTAGAACTCTCCGGACCTCCCTTGTTTTCTCAAGTTCTTCAAAGCTGTTTTCAAGTATAATCGGAACTGATCTTACTCTCTCCACTTTGTGTCCTCTTAATTGAACTAGTATTGGATCGGTTATTGCAGCTAGGGCGCTTATCAATGCTTTGAGTTTTTCTTTTTTGTTTATTTTTTCGACAATTTTCTTGTTTGATTTAGGTGCTCTAACCCTTCTACCGCCAACCGCTAGTGCCACGAATCTCGCGATACCAAATCCTCCGCCCGTTCTCGAGACCCTGCTTTCATCGTATCCTTTCCCATGGCTCTCTACTACGTGTTTTTTGTCTCCTGCAGGGCTTTTTCCTTTGGGTTGGTATCTTTCGCTCCTAATAGCTAAGACCGCCCTATTTATTAGGTCTGGTCTAATCTCCGCTTCAAAGAATGATGGTAATTCTACTTCCTTTGTTTTTTCGCCTTCAAGATTGTAAACATAGGTTTTCATGCTTTTACACCTCTAATTTTTCCCTTGAGTATTGGAAGCCTTCAATTGTTGGTTTGAAGGGTGCTTTCTTCGGACGAATAGCATGTCTTAAAACAACTATTCTCTTGGCGGGTCCCTGTACTGATCCTCTTAAGATTACTGCAGGGTTTCTTATTATTCCATAATGCATCCATCCGCCCTTGGGGTTGAATTTCTCATAGCCCTCTGTTACTATTGATAATATTTGCTTATTGTATTCAACTCTCTTAAAGTATCCTAATTGTCCGTATCTTGGAACTGTCCACATTACTCCCGCTGGATACCACGGTCCAAGGCTACCAACCGCTCTTTTCTCTTTCTTTGTTTTTGGAGGAAGTATCTTGACACCAAACCTTTTCACTACACCTTGGAATCCCTTACCCTTAGTTACCCCTATGACATCAACGAATTGTCCTACCTCAAATACCTCGTCTACTTTGACGTAGTCACCAAGTTTACTGGTTAGATAATTGAATGCTTCTTGTGTTGACCCCCCTACCCCTATCTCTAGGACTTCTGGGACTTTTTTGCCGATTCCCGTTAAGTCTGGTCGTGTTGCTACTAATGCACGAACTTCACTTATGATTCCTTCTTCAATTAGTTTTTCGAATTGTTCTTTTTTCTTGTTTTGGTACTCTTCACCAAATGCTTTTGCTGGATCTTTTGGCAGAGTGATTTTTCTCCTCAGGTAATCTAAGAGTGTTCTTTTACTTTGTTTTTGGGTTTTTTCTTCGAATGGGTTTTTCCTTATTGGGTCATCTAGGTTTGGGGCCCATATTTCACCTATTGTTTTTAGTCCATAAGGAGTGTCTTGGTATGCCCTAATAGCAACTATCTTTATTGGAGGTGCCTCTAAGGCTGTTGAAGCAACGCTTCTCGGTTTACCGTAAAACATGTGTGTTCTCTGCTCTATAATCTCAATTGTTGAGAGCATTCCCACTTTGTAAACTGGGAAACCAAGTAGTTTTGTCTCATCTATTTTCGGCCATGAGGATATTCTTGGGTATAGTCTTGAGGTTCTTTTTCTCACATAACCTAGGGAACCTCTACGTGGTGCACTATATTTTCTCCTAGCCATTATTCCCACCTGGTCCTTCTCGTCATTTACTAAGCATGCGTTTTTGTATATTTTTTATGTTTATTTTAAAAGTTCACACTCGACACATTATCTTGGTAATAATCTCATAAGTGATTATAAAAACCATTATGTTTGTATGATACTTCATAATTTGCATTTAAATTTAACATTATGTTTTCTCCGTGGGAAATAGTTTGTGTTTGATCAGAAAAAGTCTACGGGGAGAAATGTTTATAGTAAGGATGTTAATAACTCCCATCCGTTATTGACGATTAGTGTAGCTCCTTTTTTGATTTCCTTTGGGATCTCGTCCAAACTTATGTTTTTTAGGAAGTCATTGAGTGTTTCTAATTTACCCTCATAACCACTTAGACCTGGAGCGCTAATATTGTTTTGAACTTCTTCTATCAAGGATTCATAACTTTTTGATGTCATTATGATCTTGTTGTAGAATTCTGGTAATGCTGATAAAAAGCTTATATCCTCGGTTTTTACTTCCCTATTGGCGTTATCCCTTAGGGCTTCTAGGAACTTAACGTATATGTCTTTACTCCTTAGGAGCGTTGTTATCAAAATGTTTTTTAGGTAATTCCTCATTGATGTATCCCTTATGATGGCACTTATTGGGATAATGGAGATTAACTCTTTGTGCATTGACTCGTATCTACCAACTATCCTCGGTGGAGAGTCCCTTAACTCTTCTAATAGCTTGCTTGTCAAGAGAACACCGTGAATATTTCTGTAAAAGGTTATTGTCTCGTTTACATCTTCTGGAATGAATTCTGAGAAGTATATCCCGCTACCAATCAACCCTTTGCATTCTCTACCTGCTACATCAGTCCATTGGATCTCCTTATGAGCTAACAATATGACCATGCTTTTAGAGATTGTTCTTACGTTTCTACCCCTATAGATCCCTGGCCATCTTACTTTTAGTCCCTTTCTCCAATTGTAGAATATGTAGAGTGTATATGGCTGGAATAAGTTGAATTTGAGCTCTTTTATTTCATCGTTAAGTGTTGATATTTTTACGTCTATATTGTAGATGAGGGATGTAGAGGAGAAATCCTTGACGTTTAATAGTTCCTTTAGTCTAAATAGTTCTCCTCGTGTCATCCCGGTTCGCTTTAGTATTTCCTCCTCGCTAGTGATTCCCTCTAATAAGCATGTTTTTAGGTATTGTAAACCGTTTTTTAACACTTCTAATGTCAGAATCTCATTTAACATACTCGAATAGCCCATTATATATTCCCCACTCAAAGCAAATAAAATAACATATCAGACAAGTATAATGTATGAAGCCAATTACTCGATTAATAGTTTTGATGATTATTTATAGATATTACCTTAACTCCTTGGTGTATAATTTAAAGTTAATTTTTATATCTAGACCAAAATAAGCTAAAATAAAGTAAACTATTTTATAGCATAAATTCTGTAATCTTGTGTGTATTTTGTAAGAGGGCAGGGTTGCATATGAATTACAGAGGTATAACAATAATGTCTCTGTTTTTATTGATCGGCATAATTGCTCTAATTTACACGGTTAAAACTCAACAATGGGAATATGTTAAGGAGATCTTAACGAAATTTATACCGTATGAAAATGGCGGTTTACCATAAAATAACGAGTGGTGTTATCCATGGGATTGAGGGATATAACCAAATATAGAATTTCTATTCTCAGGTTTATTGTTCAAACTATCTCCTTTATATTGATATTTGGCGGTGCATTCGGTTTAGCGGCAACATTCATTGTGCTCCCGATAATGGCTCCTCTGGGCAACCCTTACACAACTGTTGCGGGTGCTTGGCAATTATTTGAGGTTATGATTACTGCGGCGATATTCCCCTTTATCGCAATTGCCGTTATTGCATTGGGATCGCTGATATTCGGTAGGACTTTTTGCGGTTGGGTGTGCCCATTTGGCTATATTAGTGATATTGTCTCTATGCTTGGGAAAAAGAAAAAGGTTCCACATGGGATCAACGAGTCCATGTCTAATTTTGCCGTATTCTTAGCTTTCTTGTTTATCTTTATTGATTTCTCAATTGGATACAATCAGGCAATTGGTTCAAGTATCTATAGTTATTTTGGCGACTTTGCGAGGGAACCTTCCTCTATAATTTCACCGACGACGACCTTATTTAGCATGTTGTATTGGTACTTTAAGTTGGGGAAAGCTCCTGGCTTAGATAACTTAAATGTTCTTTTATCATACCCGTGGACTTTTTGGTTTAGGATCATTGTTTTGATAATCGCAGTCGCAATTAACTTTTACATACCGCGTGCTTGGTGTAGGTACGTTTGTCCCCTAGGAGGTTTAATGGGTATTGGTAGTCAATTTAAACTAATGAAGGTTTGGAGGGATCCAGCGAGATGTGATGAATCTTTATGCGGTCAAGCATGCGTTAAGGCTTGCCCAATGGGTGTTCCCATCTTGGATTATAAGGGGCACATAGCGAGCAAATTATGTATTTCTTGCGGTAAATGTATCGATGTTTGTCCAACTAACGCTATTTATATAAAGTTCAAGTCATAGAATGAAGCGATTTTTAACCTTATTTTTTCCTTATGAGTATGGTTATTGTTCTCTCTCTGGGTATTATCTTTATTTGGTAGTCTTCAATTCTTATGGTTAACTCTTTCAAATTGTTGTTACCAAATCTTTGGAGTATTCGCTTTGTTTTCTTAAGAATCGCGGTTATTGTTCCGCTTAATAGTTCTATTGAATTAGTTCTCTTGCTTGAATATATTACTAATCCAGAATCATCAGTGACAATTAGGCTGATGACTTTTGGATCAATCGTTTTTATTTTTGTAAAAACATCCTCTATTTTATCCTTAAGCATTGTCTCAGCACCGCGAATCTACTCGTTGTTGAATAAGAGTCTTATGCTTCTATCGGACAATATTCGGATTATTTGGTAATCTATCTTTATACCATAATCTACCTTTACTATTCTTATATAAATGTGATTTTTTGGTAAAAAGTCATATGAGACGTATATATACTCCGATTCATCTTTGTCCTCGAATATTTTGGAAAGTGAGACTCGAAGTGCCTTAAGTAATTCGTTAATCATTTTTTTCGGAATGTTCTGAATTGACTTATGTTGCCTTGTTGTGATTATTATTTCCCCCTTTGCTGGGGCTTTATCTGGTTTATATGCAATTATGTTGCGCCCTTCATAAACAGCTTCGTTTTCATTTACTTTTCTTATCTCATAACAGAGGGGGCATCGATTTTCGATGCTTTTTGCCCAGTAAGGAGTTAGAATTTCATGTTTAAATGAGAAACATCTTATTTGTGGATGAAACAGTGTTCCACTGCCTGGGTGACTTAGTAATGTGAAACAGTAAACATGTTTGTACTCAGATTTTAATTCTCGATTGACTTCTTTGAGAAGCACGTGTAATGATTTTTTGAATAATTCTCCTATGTTTTCCTCAGTCATTTTTTCTATCTCATGTTTCTTTGCGATTGGGATAACCCATTCGTTGGCTTGTAGAGGCAAATCAAATTCTTTATTTGCTAACTTAGAGTTGGCTTTGGGTAATTCGAATAATTCTTCAGGTACCTCAATGCTTGGCTCTGGGAAAAGCATCTTTGATTTGATTTTTCTCCCAACTATTTTAGATTTGCAGATGGAACATGTTAATGATTTAATTTGATCATATTCTTCGTAAACTAGGAAGTATTGGCTAAAATTAGGCTTCCAGAGCACTCTTATGGGCATTTCACATCATTTATTCTCACTAAACTAAAACAAAATTAACAAAATTTATTTGAACTTTTAAAAAACGGGAACTTGTGGGTTCCCGAGAAATAGAGATTTTGTAAGATAATTTTTGTTTTCATCTTGATGCTTCCGCGATTCTCTCTATTTCTACCTTCTTTCTTATTGCGTAGCTTTCAAATCTGTTTCTTGATGCGAGTATGAGTTCTTCTGCTAAACACTCACTTATGCTTAATGGTGATCTCCATGCTCTTTGTCTTGCACCTGATACTATAAATTTTAATGCGAGGTCTAGTCTTCTTTGTGGCGCTATGTCCACTGAATACCTTCTAATTACTCCTCCCTGTCTGATTTCTATCGTTTCTTCTCTTGGCGCTGCGTTTTCTATTGCCCTTACGAGTACTTGTATTGGGTTTTCTCCAGTCTTCATTTCTATTATTGAGAATGCTTGTTCGACTATTTTCATTGCTTTTAGTTTTTTGCCACCCTCTTTCCCGATCTTCTTCGTTCCTTTTTCTCTTCCAGGAGCAAGAAGTCTGTTGATTAATCTTTCAACCACTGGTACTTGTGCTTTACCGAATTTTACTTTTTCGTGCCTTCCGAAGGTATGTGGTATGTAAACGGGCTTTAGATTTATGTATGCTCTTAATCCTGGGTCTCTAACTTCCACGTTTTTATAACTCCATTTCCCAAATAGTTTTATTTCAGGGGTTTTTGATTCCTCTGTCGTCTCTTTGGTTTCTTCTTTTGCTGGTTGCTCGCTTGTCATCTTTCGTTCACCTCTACCTCTTTTCTTTTCTCTTTCTGCCTTTAACCAACTCTTTTAAGCTTATTCCCGCCACTTTGATGACTCTAAATTTAACTCCAGGTAGGTCTCCATAGCTTTTTCCCTGTGCACCTCCAATTCTCTCAATGATGACTTCATCGTGTTCATCAATGTAAAGGAGGCCTCCATCGTATGGAACGAATGCTGTTACTACTTTTCCGTTCTTTTTGATTTTCACTCTAACACATTTTCTTAACGCTGAGTTTGGGTTTCTTGCTTCAACTCCTGTTTTTTCGAGAACTATTGCAGATGCTTGGGGGGCTCCCTCTATTGGGTCTGCCTTTTTATCTAATTTTAAGATTCTTCTCTTATACCTTGTGTCGCTCCATCTTAATTTCTTCCTCTTTTTTCTTAATACTCTAGCAGCGAATTCTCCTCTTGGTGACTTTGTTACCATGTCTATTCGCACCCTTTTTGATCCAACATACTAACATATCTTACTAGTTATTTGGTTGGATTATTTAAAATTTAATCTTTTTAGGTGAAGTGGTTTTTCTCAAGTTTGGGTTTTCTATATTATTTTCGTGGTTGCTACGTTGAAGTATTTCTCTAGGAAGAATCTCATTCTTTTAAGTTTGTAGCTGTTTCTTCCCAATGCTTTTCCCCTATCCCATTGGGGAACTTTCACATAAACGGATTTTCGACCATTGGGGAGTTCGCGAACAGAAATCCTCTCTACCTGAGCGGGTCTAATTAAATTTTTAACGAAGGTTTCTAAGTCATCAGAATATACTACGATTTCTATTTGTTTTCCTAACTCTTGTGCTAATAGCTTTACCGAGGTGCCTAGTTTGTTTTTTAATTTCCTAAAATCATAGGGTTCGACGAGAAACGAGATAACAAAATCTAATTCATAGTAGTCTTTGGGAACAACATTGGTAATTGTGGAAAATAATGTAAAAACAAAAATTTTTCTTGGATCGTCCAGTTTGACCCCTTCTTTTGAGGGATTCCCCATTAATTGGCACCTCATGAACTAACTAAATTTAGTATGCTGCTTGTTCCTATATCCTTTATTCCAATTACTGAGACTATGTGTGGACGGCCAATAGCCTCCCCTAGAGATTTAACGTCGTCTGGCCACACGATATATGGAACATTTGCTAGTCTACAATAGTATTTTATGAGTTTTGCTTTTTCTTCTGGCATGTCGGATGCTATTATCACTACTTTTAATG
>JAGSHR010000010.1 GCA_029855985.1 Candidatus Njordarchaeota archaeon | reverse complement strand
CTCAACTTTAAACCCTTATATAATAGGTAAGGAGAGGCAAGCAAACTCACTAACAATAAACCTATTTCAAAGCTTATGTACTCTCCCCAACCAGTAAAGTAACCAATCGCGAAAGCTACAAAGAAAGCTGGAAAAGATGTGAAACAACCAATACAAAACTTAACCCCCCTTACGGTGAATACGTGGTCATCAAATTTCCCGCAAGAGGGGTGATGAGAGAGTATAAATGGGTACAAGTCTTTCAAGAACATTACTGGGTGACGTAAAGCTCTCTTCCAGTCAATCTTTGTGGTTTCTTTCTTACCATTTTTGATTGCCTTCTTCATTAGGGTCTCCTCACGCATTAAAAACATATGAAATCATCATGAGTTATATAGTTTCTATTGTATATTTTGGCTTATAGAAGTAGAACCGAGACCAATAAAATAAAGAAAATTTAAAAATATTTTAAAAAATGTTAAAAGGGGCTTAAGGGCCCATAAATAGTGGCAAACCGATTCCTAGGAATATTAGTATTGCTATGACGATGACCACTGGTATGATGATCATGATTATCCATGCTACTATAGCTCCACCCCATGAATCAGTGTGTCTTACCTTGATGATCCACCAAGCGATTATACACCCAATGATTGGGATGAAGCTTTGTACTAACGAAACTAGTAAAGTTGTGATCATAACGCTCATGAATTCCTTTTTCTCATCGGGAACGCCAGCAACACCTAGACCAACGTACAAGAAAAATGAACCTATAATCCACATGATTATGAATGAGATCCCCATGACTAGGAGGAGTGTGCCTGTATCCATTGCCCCGTATTGGGCAAGAAGTAGTTCACCTAGGTTCATATTTTACACCGATTAGTAAAGTTTTAGGTTTTTCAGATTATACAATAATTTTTGGTATTTTTAAATGTTATAGTTGATTAAATGAAAAAAACCAAAAATATAGATTACTAGTCACTTTGAGATATTAAATGTTAATTACCTTATAAAAAAATAAGAAGAAATGTACAAAGAAAATGAAAAAAGATTTAATTTTTATGAGAGAATATTGCGAATATCCTCTTTTTCCAAACGAACACTATTGATGTCACAACTGTAATGCCTAATAGGAACATAACCAGCGATAAGCTAGGCAACCCCTCCGCGGAATCCAATGTATAGCTTCCGGTTTCGCCTACAATGTAAGGGTAGTCAAAATAAACCTTCTTTAGATCTCCGTTCTTTAATAGAACCAAAATGAACATCTCTCCAACCACTTGGCTATCGATAAGCAAGAAATCTTTTACCTCCGATTGGAACTTGATGTAATAGTATAAGCCTCTATTGTCAATGCCAAATATCGAGTTCTTGCCATTAGAGAAAACAAAGTATTTTCCATTCACTTCAAGAGTTTTATCAAATCCGTTAAGTGAAGTGTCATTGTAAACATATTTCACTTCGCCAGTATCTTTGACAACGATTAAACCAATTCCCCAAACTTTGAACATGACATCACTGTTTACAGCACCAAACAGGTAATCTGGTTGCGTAGACATCATTATGCTAAACTTTATGCCTGTGATAGTGCTATTTTTTATGGTTGCTCCATCTGAGCCCCTGAAATACACCAAGTATCCTAGTGATGAAACGAACACGACATCGTACCTGTCGTCTCCATAATAATCTATCATAGCCATGTTGTCAGAAAAGGCATCTGAAGCCGAAAACCTTGTTACTCTGGACCATAATTTCGCACTGTTTTGAACGTCGAAAGTCGTTATGTTTCCACCAAACTTTGTGATCATTTCACTGTAACCGTCTCCCGTTAGATCCGCAAACTTGATGTAATTAACAGGCATATGAACGATATAGAGTGGATTGAAGTCGTCGTCTACTACCCTGATTCTGTAGTCATTATTGTTTTCTAAATTGTAATATATGATCAATTCCTCGTAAATTTTATCCATTACATTAGCAGCGTAGACAGATAGAACATAGTAGTACCCAGAGTGATCCGTGTAGCCCCCATTGAGGATATCGTATACTCTTATTATACTTGAGTTGTAAGATACTAGGTAAGGTCTGTTTGTGTCAACCCACCACAATAAGATTCCACGTTGATGAGTCACAGCGTCAGTTTTGAGCATTGTGTTTCCCTTATTATCAATAACGGTTATTTTTCCGTTTCCATAGACAACGTAAAATTCTAGTGACGCCGATGAAATTGAACCATAAAGGAGTTTGCTGTTGGATGTCCCTGTCTCAATTTGGTAAAATGTTTTTTGGTCAAGTGTCACGTAGGCTTCTGCTTGGTACCTTATCTCGTATGTTGCACCCTTATAAGTTACGAATGTTTCGTTTGAGAGTATACCGAACACCGTGCTAATTGAACCTTGAGTTTCGCCTATTTCAAGGAATGCGTTAATGGGGAACTCTAGATACATGTACGATGAACCATATCCATTTGATACTATAATTCTCTTGTACAAATCAGAGGTGAGAACGAAATCACTTAAACCATTGCCATCGAAATCTCCAGTCTTGACTGACGTTATTGTGGTTACTGTTTGGTAAACCCAAACGCTCATGTAATTGCTCGTTGTGAATACTCCGTAGTAATTGTCACCCCAGTAAAGTACCTCAGTTAGGTTATCTCCATCCAAATTAATTAACTCGAATCCCTTTATGTTGAAACTTGCGCCTATATCAATTGTTATTATTAACTCTCCCGTTAAACTGTTCAACATTACTAGACTGCTTGAAGTGTTTTGAACAAATATTTCATCGTAACCATTCTTGTCAGCGTCGATTGATAGCATTGGGGTAACCGTTGCTAAAGACGTGTTTATTCTCCAAATGTTGTTGAAACCTGTAGCGTTGTGTGAGTATGCGGATATTGTCTCGTTATTGAACCTCGCAACTATTATTGGACCATTTTCGGTTACGGATACTGCCGCTTTACTGAGGTCGCTTCCCAATTGTAATGTTTCCCCGTAAACGTTTGTTAGATTTTCTGGTGACAATAAAATGATGTTTCCTCCCGTGTCGCCAGCCACAATGTATTTATTGGAGCCGTGATGGTAATTTAATATCGTTACTGAGTTTGGTAATTCGCTTGTCGACGCTGTTACTTGTATTGATTTATCGTTCAAGTTGAATTCTATTTTGATTATTGTACCATTATTGAAGCCTATGTATAATTCATCTACGTTATCATTGTTGGAGTCAAAGGCAATTGTTCTGTCAATAAGGCCTCCAAGGTTCATCGAAGTGTATAGTACATTGTTTATATCGTAAACGATGATTAAATCGTTGTTGTCGTTTATGTAGTAGTATAAATCTCTGTCTTGGTATCTCATTGTTCCGTAGTCTATAATATTGTTGCTTCCAATATTTCTACTGTTTCTCTTGTAGGGCACTTTGAACGTGGCTGTACTCCAATTGTCAAATATGGTCTCAAACAAGTAAACGTTTCCTCTTCTCGACGCTACAGCGATTTCACTGAAACCGTTTCCGTTACTGTCACCAACCGCTAAATCGTTAACAGTGTGATTCAGTTTAATGCTAACATATGTTTGGTTGTAGTGGAATTTTCCTCCTTCTTGTGATACAAGTTCAAACACTGTGAATGCGTCGCCGTAATAGTCTGTTACTATTTCGCGCTTAGCATCGTTATCCGTGTCACCCACTGCAACATGATTAACAGAACCAAGGTCCGTGTATGCCCACTCAATGTAATCAATAAATCTCACTCCGAACATCTTCTCAATTTGTAATCCTTGGGTTGTTCCATACCCTACATCTGAAGCCACCGTATAAGCTAGGTTACCGCCATCCCCAATGAAGACTGCTGGACCATACAAGAATAGATGCGTTATTGTTTCAACTTGACCTGACCTGCTGGACAGGAATTTCAATTGCAATCCACCAGATGTGCACTCTATTATTATATCCTTGTTTATTCCCCAGAGCTCAAAACTCTTGCTCCAAGTGTAGCCCTGATCTGTAGAGGAAATTATTCCAAACTGGTAGCCGTAAGCCGATTTATCGTAGTTGTAAACTATTGCGGTCACATTATACTTGGAATTGTAAGTTATCGCTGGGTTATACTCATTCCAACCAGTTAACGTTAGTCTCACTGGGCGAGTCCAGTTAATAGTGCCACCTACAATTTTGAATTTCGCGAACCAAAGATCTGTTTGTGTCGATTGCTCTGGTAGATATTTTCCAGTGAATGTAAAGCCTGCCTCTCCATGACCAATATAATCGATATCAAAGGAAGTATAAGTATAGTTTGCACTGTAAATATTTGCCGTTGAGGTGTTCGTCCAGTATATTATGAGAAAACCCCCTACGAAAGTCCACGTTTGGTACCAAACATAGATTTTACCGTCAGTCGTATTTCTGTATGCTAATTTGAAAGGTAGGCCTAGGAATATTGGGGGAGTGTACCATGCTCTAAGGTTGACTATTTCGTTTCGCGTTGTGTTGAAGATTCTCGTAGCATTAGTGAACTTCATTGACGTCGTGTTTAACGTTTTATAGTATACTCCAATCTCATTGGGTAATACTCGCCAAACGAGGTAAATTTGGTCGCCATAGAGGAATGCGTTAACATCAGCTTCTATGTACGTTGTAGTTGAGTATTCCGTGTCGTTGGTTATTCTCTGGGGTGCGCTCCACGTTTTTCCTCCATCGTTTGAAACGGAATAGTATACGTATGTGGCTTTCGCGTTACCGTACGAGATGAAAGCGAAGATTCTGCCGTCGGGTAACACTACTACGTCCTGTCTGCTCAGTGAACCGTAAGATGTTGTTTTAAGGTAATTGGTTATGTCGCTGTATGGGTAATCTGGATTCGCGGATATAACTCCTGTTGGGTTATCACTTAGATAGCCACCCTCAACGTGTTCTAGTACCGCGACACCTTTTTCTCCGCCTATAATTAACTCCCAGTTTCCATCGTAGTCTTGATCGTCAATTTGGAGATCATAAATAATGTTATCTTTTACTATGTTCTTGCTTGCTACCCACTTTGTCACAAATGTGCCCATGTTAAATTCTATTGATGCTACAAAGCCGTTTTTGAAAGTGCAGTAATAGGATGAACTGTTCTCTCCGCCCATTATGATTTCCTTTAAACCGTTTCTATCCAAGTCACCCGACGTGAGAGCGTTTATCTTGTAGTTAGCGCTTCCATAGAAAATGTTACCATATGTCCAATACAGTAATGGATCACCCTCGTAGATCTCTACAAAGCCATCATCAATGAATTCAAACACAAATAAGAACCATTGGGCTGCAACCGCTATTTCTCCGTAACCATCGTAGTCGAAGTCACCAATATAAGTCATTGCAGTTATTCCTGTGATGTAACTAGAGTATAAACTCCAAACGTCACTGTCCCTGATTGTTGCATTGTACACTAACTTGTAGTTATCGTATCCTATGTACTCGAAAACGTAAATGTTATACTGAGTGGCAACAACGAACTCTTGTTTTCCGTCACCATCCATGTCGACGCCAGCTACAAGGAACCTAGCGTTCTCCATAACTCTCCTCTTGAATGAACCACTGATACCAGAGAATTCATCTGAGTAATAAGGTGAACTGCTCGTTTTTAGATCCATGTGCAAATCTGGACTGCGATAAGCCCTCTTATATGTGTTATTAGTCATATGCTCGAACACATAAACATTGTTGTCATAGTCCCCGACAATGACTTCCCCTTTTCCGTCACCATCCATATCCGCGAAATCTATCGCTTGCGTCCAACTGTTTAACTCATCGGCAGTTGACCAGACGTCTAAAATGTGGTAACCAAAGTTGAGTATGCTACCTGTTTTGTCTATTGGTCCAATATTCACTGATATAACCAAGGGGTAAGTCGCCATGAGCATTGTTTGAACATCCTCTGTCTCTCCCGTGAAGATGTAGAAGTTTTTCTTGTACTTGTTCCAAGCGTAAAGTTTGTAACCGTCGTCATTAACTACGATTGCTTCAGTTAAGTTGTTGAATTTGAAGTTTGTAACGGGATTATCACTTCTAACCGAGTTAGAGAACATTTGTTTCTTTTCCTTCCACTCGGGGAATACCCCTGTTCCAACGTTTTCAAAGTATGTTGCTCCTTTCTTTCCATCATAACTGACGATTATATCCAATAGACCGTCACCGTTAAAGTCAACTAAATCAACTTTCTTGGTAATCCTGGTGCCGAGAGCCTCGTTTATTTCAGAGAAATACCCGTCCACTAGTTGGTAACTTGATTGCCCGTAATAGTTCCTTAATAAGTAAAGTTTTCCGTTTGATAACACTAGGTCTTTGTATCCATCCCCGTCCACGTCTCCGAAAGCAAAGTGTGGCACTGTTTTCGATGATTTTAGTATACCGTATAGAGCCCCCGTGTTTTCCATGTCGATTAACGAGACGCTTCTGGAATCATTGTACTGAATGTTATACGGTGTCTCCAAGTAAAAGAGAAATGCCCCATATTCCTCTGAAACAGGGTCATAGTAACCAACAAGTAGTTCATTTCCAGTGTAACCAGGGTGAATATCACCTATTATTGCAGTTATGTTTTTACCGTTGATCATTGGTTGTATCTGTGAGAAGATGTATGTTGTTGCCCCAGGATCATAA
The DNA here is from genome assembly GCA_029855985.1 of Candidatus Njordarchaeota archaeon. Next base: position 2,418 of record JAGSHR010000010.1, on the reverse strand, counting down.
TTGAAGTATCCGCTTGCCTGCTGGTACAATAATATCTGGCTGTCTGTTGTCGTAACCATTATTTCGTTTTCGCCGTCTCCATCATAATCTAGTATCTCGTAAGTGTAGAAGTCTCCGCTGGGTAAGTTTATTGAGTATTCTTTGCTGTAAATCCAGTATGGGAATCTCTCATCCGGTCTTGTTAACTCGAAGTCCCAGATTCTTGTTCCGAGTTTGAAGTTGTCTTCCATGAGCGAATCGTAAGCCATCTCGTAGCTTCCAGTTGTATCGTTGTAAAAGTATGCTACAAGTCTCCCATCTAGTGTGCCTAGCAACAGGTAGTTTGTATCCATGTTAGCGAAGAGTTTAACATTCGCTATTTTGCTAGAGATAACATCCGTTAATTGTTTGTCAATGTATCTTGTATACAGTGAGTCGATTGCATAGTACTTTGAACCATTTTTCACGTCGATTTTTATGTATCTTATGTGTCTCCAATCATTCTCAATTAAAACTCTGTCTACCTCAAAGTGCAGTTTTGTTATTGTTCCAGTCACTTCATACGTGTAATTTAATCTCACGTACCTCTCGCCGCTCGCTGACCCGTAAAATGTTATCTCGTTATCATCTGGTGTTAGAGCAAAACTACTGTTTAACTGCGACATTGCGACTTCCAAGTCCCATTGGGGTGATCCGTCACCAACGATTTCCTCTCTAATACCAAAATCCAAAATAGCGGTCGCGTTGTGAGTTGCATTCGGGAGGAATTGTGAATATTTGCCATCCGGTCTGCCGCCCATCGCAGTATTGTTGTATTCTATACCTGTATGCAATCTGTAATCCGCTATCGGTTCAGTTAACCAATGAGTTCCATTGAAGAATTTAATGTTTTGTCCATAGAGCATCCAGTCCGCATAGTTATCTATGGGATATTCTCCTGGTACACCCAAACCAACCTCGTAACTCTTCGGCGGGTAATATAGCTTAATCATGTTGAATTGTGATGTGTAATCTAGAACAAACACGCTCTGCGTTGCTGAAACTATCCCCGCTTCATCCACACCATCACCATCCAAGTCTCCAACGGATATTGAGAGTATTGGCGCGTAAGCCGAGTAGTTGTTTCTCCATATTAGCTTGTAACTGTTATCTTGGGCGAACGGGAATGGATACCCGCGTATATCAATTATTGTACCATTATTCTCGTAAACTAGAATTGTTCCGTTTCTCAATCCCACTATGAAATCCATTAAACCGTTTCCATTGAAGTCACCGGTTGCGAGGGACATCACCTTCTCCCCTAAATCACCAGATCTCCAAACTGGTTTAAGCTCCATCCAATGCTCGGGTGAATAAGGGTACTTTGAGTGATTAAAGTACTCGTATATGACGACACCGTCCCCCCAGGTTCCCGCAATTATCTCGTTTATATAGTCCTTATCCAAATCAGATAAGGCTGCTGACCATACAGGTCCCAAATACTCGCTTCTCCACACAAGGTCAAACATGAACTCTGTGTTTGTGATTGGGTCATAAATGTGTCTTTGCTCGAACACGTAAATGTGACCATCTGTGCTAGCCGCTATTACCTCTTTTAGGTTGTTGTGGTCCAAGTCGCTGATCGCAAGGGAAACAACATCTCCCTTAATTACTCCATCACCAGTATCCCAGATCTTGTCGTACCTGTTTGCATCATAGTTCCACCTATAAACGTGAACTTCGTTGTCATATAGGTACCCGCCGCCAAACGCCATCCATTCTCCGTTATCTGAGACCACAAGAGAGTGAACCGCTGCTTTCGTTATCCACGGTTCCCATATTTTACGATACACGTTTGGATTGTCCTTTAGGTATTGAACGAATTCCCAATTATCAGGGTACGTAACTTGTTCCTCTGAGTAGTTAAATTGACTTGGAGTTAAATCACTGGTTTCAATGTTTTCTTTGGGCAATGTATTAAGGGGATTGACGTTGGCAAATGTGCTCGGTATTGTTCCCGAGTTGAATCTTTGTGCGCCAACTGACGCAGTATTAGACGCGAACAAGGGCGTTATCAAAAACATCATTAAAATTGTTAATGCCAATAATTTACGCATTTTACTTCACCTCTCCTCCATTTTTCTTTTTCTTTCTCATCTCAAGGATCTTGGGTAAAATAAACATCACGAAGAACACGAGTGCTACCCCTATGCCGATCCCAGCTGCTAGCATGAGCCACGGATTCAAACTCGGCGCTTCCGTGTACTCGTATGTGAATTCCGCTGTGGCTTTCACGATTGTGCCATTCGTTAGAACACCGTAAACTTCTATCTTGTATTTTCCTGGGGACCACTTTGTCCCATTGTAAACCCATTGCCTCGCCGCTGAATCATAGTGCATCGTGTAGTTTCCATACCATTCTGTTCCATTTTGGAATCTGAACCACATGCTGGTCATTGT
>JAGSHR010000075.1 GCA_029855985.1 Candidatus Njordarchaeota archaeon | reverse complement strand
TGATTTCTTTGACACATTACAGTATAAGGTTGCTAAAAAATTAACTGAGATAACCCCTGGTGACTTCTCTAAGAAGGTATTCTTTGGAAATAGTGGAACCGAAGCAAACGAGGCTGCAATAAAAATCGCGAAAAGAGCAACAAACAGACACATGCTAATAGCGTTTATAGGTAGCTTTCATGGGAGGACACATGGTAGCTTGTCCTTAACTGCGAGTAAACCTGTGCACAGAAAAGGCTTCTTAACTCTCCCTGGGGTAGAACACGTTCCCTACCCGAATCCATATAGGTGTCCATTCAACATGGATCCTGAAGAGTGTGGGTTATTCTTTGCTCGATACATAGAAGATTACTTGTTTAACCATTATGTACCGCCTGAAGAAGTTGCGGCTATATTCTTTGAACCCTTGGCGGGTGAGGGAGGATACATAGTCCCCCCTAAGTCTTTTATTAGAGAGCTACATAGAATTGCTAGAGATTATGATATATTGTTAGTCGATGATGAAGTTCAAGCAGGTTTCTGTAGAACTGGAAAATGGTTCACGATTGAATACTTTGGTGTGGAGCCAGATATCATAACTACCGCAAAAGCTATAGCTGATGGTGTTCCATTAGGTGCTACAATAATTAACGCAAAATATGATTTTCCAGAGAGCGGTTGTCATAGTTCCACATATGGAGGGAATGGGCTTGCGCTTGCAGCAGCATTGGCCAATATTGAATATATAGAGAAAAACAATTTATGTGAGAGGGCGAGGAAGCTCGGAGAAAAAGTAATAAAAACGATGAGAGATTTCATGAACGAATCAAAAATAGTTGGTGATGTTAGGGGACTTGGCTTAATGATTGGCGTTGAGATAGTTAAAGACAAAGAGAAGAAAACATATGCACCAGAGATCAGAAACAAAATCGCTGAGAAATTACTGGAAAAAGGACTTGTTATGCTTCCAGCAGGAAAATCTGCCCTAAGAATTGCACCGCCGTTGACAATCGAAGAAGAACACTTAGGGAAAGGATTAGAGATATTAATGGAAACCATTAAAGAGGTTGAAAGAACACTTTAAAATTATATCTTTTTTGTTTTGGTGTGTATGCCCTATTAGCTCTCTAAGAATTTTTCGGATAGTATTTTTAGCAATTGTTCGAGACCTTGTCTTTTCTTCGCTGATATCTTGACTATGGGTATGTTACTTGATAGATTATTTTTATCGAGTTCTGTTTCGATTATATTTAGTGCTTCTCCAATTTTGAACTCATCATTTACCAAGTCAATCTTGTTTAGGGCTATTACTATGGGTTTATTATTAATGGCCCCTATATCTTTAAGAGTTTTTAGCACAGTACGAGATTTAATAGCTAGGAGCCTATTATCATCTGAAGCATCAATTACAATAATGAGCCCATCGCTTTGACGCATATCATCTACATTTATTTCAAAAGATTTAATTATTCGAGGGTCAAGGTCTAAAACAAAACCAATAGTATCGACAAGGAGAATCTTTTCAAGTCCGGATATTTTAGAATACTTGCTTTCAAGCGTTGTAAACGGGATATCGCTTACTGCTTTATTCTCTCCAGTAAGGGCGTTAAAGAGAGAGGTTTTACCTGCATTATAATAGCCAACAATAGTGACAATCTTGAAACCATTTTGTTTCCTCTCAATTATCTTGTTTAATTTCTCATTTCTAAGCTTCTCGATAGTTTCAATGATTTTTTTTCTTCGTTTTCTAAGCTCTGCTAGTTTAGGTTTATACGCATATTCTCCTCCAGCTCTAAAAAATGGTCTATCTTTTTGGAACCTTATCTTTGTTAACATTTTTACATATGGAATCTCTC
>JAGSHR010000178.1 GCA_029855985.1 Candidatus Njordarchaeota archaeon | reverse complement strand
GTGTTGGGAACATATACAGCAAAACGATAATTGTAATATTGGACACCGAACCCCCAGATCTAAAAGTTGATTACGACGAATACACGAGGGAAAACCCAGCAACTTTAACATTCACCGTAGTAGATAATTATCAACTCGAAAAACTAGTGATAATCACTGGGGAATACAAGAAGAGTATAGGACTCAACGCTAATGGAACCATAAACTCAACGGTATTATTGAGCTACGGGAATAACACCATAACAATTATTCTTTACGACAAGGCGGGTAACATATTAAAGAAAACCTTGTGGATAGTTTACGATAATAAAGCACCAATAATCGACATAGTGTATCCGTCGAACAACACGGTTACAAATGCGAACCATATAAACATCTCAATACATGTGTGGGATGAATGGGTAGACGTGGAAATCATAAAAGCCACTTTAAATGGTGTTGAAATAGCTTCGAATATCGAGAATTTCACCGTTACCTTGGGGGCGGACGGTGCTTACATTATAGAAATCACGGCAGTAGACTCCCTTGGGAACACTGGAAAAGTTAAGTTAATGTTATTTAGGGACACTAGGAAACCAATAATCCAACTTATGTCTCCGAATAATGGTTCACTGGTCAACAACACGGTATTGCTGAGCTTGAAACTAGAGGAGGAGCACCCATACATGGTTTTGATCAAATGCGGAAACACTACATTAGTTTACAACAACACGAAGAACGTGAACGCAAAGTTACTACTGTCCCAAGAGGGCATTAACTTCATCAACATAACCGCCGTGGACAAAGCGGGAAACAAAGCAACATTATCACTATACGTAACTAGCGATCAAACACCTCCCAGCATAATAGTCACCCCTGAGAGTGAGTCAGTGATGCAAGGAAACGTATTGGTTTTCCACATAAATGTCACAGATAACTACGGTGTTAAAGCAGTTGAAATAACCATTAACGGTGAGTACTATGGCACTCTCATTGAAAACTTCTCAGAAGTTAAAATAGCTTTAACAAGACTGGGCGAGAACATTATAGTTTTCAAAGCAATAGATCTTGTCGGAAACTCTAAATCTTACATTCTTACAATAACAGTTACAAAGGCAGGTGCAGGGGGAGTAAACCTAAACTTGATACTAACCGTAATCGTTCCCATTAGCATTGTTATAGGTGTCATCATTGGATATGTAAGAACAGTGAGGAGGGAGAAATAATGGATCAAACGATGGAAACTGCAATCTACATAATCATAACAATAATATTGTCAATCCTTCTATTAAAAATAGGAGAGAAAATCGGAGAATACTTAGCTAGTAAGCGCGAAGCAGAAATCTACGATTTCAAAACCGAGTTCAAAAAGATAATCGAAGAATGGAAAAACGAGATGGAGAAAAACGATAAGCTAGATTGAATCAATAATTTTTATCCTTCTTTTCTCGAATTCAGCAAGGATTTCGTCTCTATTGTCAATTATTTTCTTATAGTTCACGCACCCATTGGAGTTAAACTCCACGTGTTCAAGTAGGGTTGAAACCATAGCATTAGCAAACACCAAACAACTCTCTACGTTTCCTTCCTTGGAGAAGCAATAGGCGAACGAACTTGCAAACATATCACCCGTGCCTACCGGAACCTTGTTAACTTTTATTGTTGGAACATGTACACTTTTGTTGTTCCAGAAAGCCCTAGCCCCATTTTCACCCATTGTTAATATGAAGATATTCCCGAATGGCTCCCATTTGTACTCATCGCTAGAAGCAATTAAGACATCTGCCTCACTGAGTGTTCTCCTCAAACCTTCATTGGGCATAGAGAAAACAACTCTACCATTTTTGTTTACACTTCTAATGAAGCCTTGCAAATCGATAATAGATAAATTTGATTGTTCAAGGATTTCACGAATAGAATCCAAAGCAAATTCCCTTAAGAGTGGACTAATAACAATGGTATCCAAATCTCTTGCATTAATTTTTAACTTAACTGGTTCACTCGGCATTGAGAGTATAGAGGACTCTCTATGATCCAATGTAATATACTTGTGTTTGAAAATAAAGCATTTATCAGCCAAAATCGGGGTGCTCTCAAAGGGGAAATCAATTTCGTAGCTTGAACATGTTAAGTAATAAACCACGAAATCAGCACTCAAAACCAGTAGGGGGATCGGAGAGTAAACGGTGGAACCCCCGCACCGCTTATTGCCATCAATGTAATCAATCGTGCTGCTTGTAACAAGGGTTACCCTCAATATGTTCACACCTTAAATAAATGGGAATAGAAAAAGGTTGTTGCCTCCTGGAGCCGACGCCACCTTCATCGCATAGGTTAACCCATGCTCAGGGCGCCCGGAAGCGGAGGCTCACCTCCTCAAAAACATAAATACCCTGTTAGATTTATAAAAATTTAGCGCAAATTGTATTGCGAATATTGAAATTAAGGGTTTTTCAGAATGAAGTTAACTGTACTTTTAGAGGAAAATCTCGGTGAAAAAGAGAAACATGTAGTTAATGAGACTTTGCGGGGAACATTCTCATTTGATTTTGAGTATAAATTATTATCCAAGAACTTTGTGTCCAATTTTATGGATAAGGGAAGAAACCAGGTTAGGGGTGATCTCCTCCTCGATGCACTGTCAAGGGATTATAGGGGATTTCTTGCAATTATAACTGAGGATGCTTTTGCGCCCAATTTGAACTTTGTTTTTGGGGTTGCGCTACCAAACGTTGGCGCTTTAGTTTCAACTTACAGATTCTGGTTTGATGCGGATTTTAAAGTGTTTTCAATGAGGCTGCATAAGACGATTAAGCACGAGCTAGGGCACTTTTTTGGGTTACCTCACTGTAATAATCCTTGTGTTATGAGGTTTTCTAATAGTTTATTTGAGCTTGACTTAAAGCCCAGCATATACTGTGATACTTGTAAGAAGAAACTTTTAAAATTAGGGGTTCTCAAGTGAGCTAATTTGATTTTTCGAAATCAATAATCGAATCAGCGTCAATCTTAACGAATCTTTTCCGACCGATGTGGTAAACAGGGCTAACCCTATCTAGTTGTATCCTACCATCATTATCAACGTACTCTGGGTTAATCCATGTTTGGAGAACCTCGCAAATGTATAAAATGTGGTCTCCAGTTTCAATTTTGTTTAAAACCCTGCACTCAATAGCGGTAATAGCTTCGCCGAGTAATGGTGTCTTTATTTTCTTTGGTTTAACCCTTGTTAATCCCAGTTCCTCGAATTTATCAATGTTTCTCCCACTAGTGTACCCAGCTCTGTAAACTAATTCCGCCTTCTCAAAGGGCAAAAAGTTTATCCCAAATTCTCCATGCTCCTCAACAAGTTTATAGGTATACCTAATTGGGGCGATAGCGACCGCGAACAATGGGGGATCCATAGAGACTGGCGTATTCCACGTTGCAGGCATAACATTCGTATTTTCAAAGGTACCAGAATTGACCTACTCCCCTCGATAAATCGAGGGGATTTTTTGGGCACCGATAAAAGACGGTGCCTCAGGGCGGCCAAACCCCGTTACCCCTATCCACCCCGCACCATGCGGGCCGGACTTGGGGTTATCAAAAAATGACCTCGCTCGGGTCTAGGCCCCGCAACCCCCCGAGGAGGCCACAAAAATGCCCCATGGCCCAACAAAACAAATATTTCAACAAACTATATAAAGGGACAAATTTATAAGGTCAAATTTTTCCTCCCCTAACC
>JAGSHR010000061.1 GCA_029855985.1 Candidatus Njordarchaeota archaeon | reverse complement strand
CCAGGGGTATGGGTAAACGGGTGTTGTGGGTGTCGTAGTCTGTGTTCCTTGTGATGCATAAGTTGGGTATGCTGGATATGACCAGGGAACTGCCCACCATCCCCAACCGAATCCTCTTCCTCTACCTCTTCTTCCCCAACCTCGTGGCATATTTTTCACCTTCAATTTTCATTCTAATATTACAATTTGATTTGTAATATTATAAAAATATTTCGTATACAAAAATGATACGATAAGGGAGCTATTAGGTCGCATTTATGTTTTTGACTCGCAGCGGTGGTTTTTTGAGAGATAATTTTTTTAATTTTCCATATGTTATTTACTTAATGATTGTTTAGTTAATGGTGGTTTACTAAATGGTTGTTAAGTTATATGGAAGAGAGGAAGAAATAAGAGCTCTTTTTGAGTATGTCAAACTTGGTAAGAATATATTATTGAAAGGGAGGCGTGGTATTGGAAAGACGGCGCTTGTTAAGGAGCTAGTTAAAAGGGTAAAAGATTTGGGTTTTAATTCACTATATGTCAACTGTGAAAGTATAACTACACCGAAAACACTACTCGATTTTGTTGGTTTATCTGGAAGAAAACAGATAAGCACAGAAGAAATTCTCCCAAAATTTTTCGAAGAGATTTCAAGGAAAAACATTCAAGTGTTAGTACTCGATGAATTTACACTTTTAATTAGAGACCTATCAAAAAGAAAACCATATAGGGGAGTAGAAAAAGTAATAGCTCACCTTAGAAGCCTATTAGAAGAATATTCTGGTTCAGTGATCTTGACGGCAAGTACACTGTGGACGATATCCAGATTGATGAAAAACTATGAAAGAAGACTCGCTAGAATGTTCCCAGTTGTTCTAACATTGGGTCCATTAACCATAAATGATGCTGCTAAATTGGCATTCGACATAGTGGGTTTAGAGGGGGTGGCGTATACAATAGCTTCCTTAGGGGACGCTGTCCCTTTTTACGTTGAAGCGTTATCGCTTACACAGATAAGAATAAGTGATCCCTACATGGCATTTCAAGAAGAACTAACTAGAGGTGCACTAAACGAGTTATTCAGGGCCCTCTTTAACGATCTTCCTCCCGTAGCTAGAGAGGTGATATATCTCTTAGCTCAAGGTCCAAAAAACTATGAAAGTCTAGAAAAAGAAGTATTAGATGACACACTTCCTTTCGCGCTTGACTATCTACAAGAAATGGACCTAATTGAGAAAAATCAAAGAAAAAAGAGAACCCTGTATTTCCTCAAGGATAAAACATTTGGCGCATGGGTTAGCCTTAACAAGACCCCCTCACTCTATAAAGACATCAAGAAAATTACAAGAATTCTAGCAATAGGCTTTGAATCAATTATAAGAGAGTTATTCCTAAGCATAAATATGGAGATCGATATAAAGGATGCTAATGGTAGAGTATTCAAGTTTGGTCCAGTGGATTACTCGAGGAGAGTGGAACTAAATGGAGAAATAGATATGCTAGCTCAAGATACAGCAGGAAGGACGCTTATCGGGGAGATAACAATAAGAGAAAACATTGAGAGAAAAATAAAACAATTAAGCGAAAACAGCAAAAAGGTAATGGATAAATTAGGGATCCAAGACGCGAAGCTCCTATTAATAACCTACAAAGAGCCCGGAGAGAGTACTTTAAGGAAAGCGAAGAAGCTTGATATTTATGTATTAACAAGAAAAGAGCTAAATAACATAGCGAAAATAGTGGGATATCGACCAATATAAATCCAATATACCGCTACATAAAAGCATCTCATTAGATAGCACAAATTCCCTTCAGAGGGATTATTGAGGAGAATCGCCTAGATAACCAGTGTGAATTGGTCGTAATCCAATCGAGTTGATTTCCTACCAGCGATTGTAACGAACACCAAGAAGATGTGCAAGTAATGTGCTATCCCCGCCTTTCCTTTCAGTTTTGTCCACCATAAATATATTACACGAGGAATACAGAAAGGTCTGTTTCCAGTCCACTTTCTGAGAAGCTTAATGAACCAATAATCGCTTGATGGGTCACCGAGAGTAGGCATCTTGAAGGGGTAATTCAGTGGAATTAATATGTAGACCTTTCTCCAACCTAAATCCTCATTGAATACATCGTTTATATTTATCTCGATAGAAAATCTGCGATCACCCACAAATTCAAGGTTCCTTAAGGGGAGTGACTCGTTGAATTTCCTCCAAATGTTGAAGACCTTTATCTCTTCCTCAACTCTTCTCTTCCAGTCTGGAGAGAGAGGACGGGCTATAATTTCTAATGGGGGAATATCGTTATGGAAATCCCAGAAAACCTTGGTCCCACTGTAAACCCTGTATTTTAGGTTTACCTCAAATTTTGGGAGTTTTTTAGGCGTTATTGCTTTGGTCAATTTGCTTCACTTTTTCGTTTTCTTGTATTTCCTCGATTTCAAGGCTTCAGGGATATCACTCTTCGGTGTTGGTACAATATGTTTTGCGCCTTTCCTCAAACACAACTCACAAGTTAAGTCATCGCCCTCTTTAACCACCTTGAATCTATGCCAAGCATGTTTTCCTCCTCGCTCTTCTAAGCACCTATCACAGATAATAATACCCCTCTCATATGGTGCTACAAGGAATCTTGCTCTTTCATGCCCACAAACTTCACATTTTATGTCAACTTCGGGGGATAAAGCAACAATAAAGGTATCCTTTAGAGCGCCGGACAAGGCCAATAGAACTGCACAGTCCTTACAAACGTATTTTCTATCCTTTATTCGTTCGCCTTGAGTTCTTATAATTAGCGAATCTATCAAGATCTTACCCTCACAGTACCAAACAATATCCTTAGATTTCTAAGCAAGCAAGTTAATTTACATAACTTGTAGCATTACATTTATAAAGTTAGCATTAAATCGACACTAGGAATTCGAGTCCCAAAGGGTGTAATCGTTGGGGTTACTGAATGGAACCATTTGCCTAAAATACAAGTGCTCAAAGTGCTGCGAAAACACAGAGATGATCCTAACAGAAAGCGACATTAGGAGAATAGTCAAACTAGGCTATAAGCTAAAAGAATTTGCTTATTTCGATGGAGAGTACTGGAGACTGAAAAACGTTAATGGCAAGTGTTACTTTCTCGGAGAAGACGGCAGATGCAGGATTTATGAGCATAGACCTCTAGGTTGCATAGCGTACCCTATAGTAAAGATTAACGGAAAGTGCGCTCCAGACTTTGAAGTCTGCCCCTATGCTAAATATGCAACAGAAACTGAAATAAAAATGGGCTGCAAAATACTCAAACGAATATTTAAAGAGCTTAGGGAGGGATATAATATAGGGGATCTCCTTTGAACTGTTACGACATAATAGTAAAAGGCGGGAACATACTAACTCCAGAGCCTGTAAAAGAAGGATACGTGGACAGCATAGGGATAAAAGCTGGAAAAATCGCTTCCCTAGGATTAATCCATGATATAAGAAGCAAAGTTTGTCTCAAAACGAAAATAATCAACGCAGAAGGCACAACCATTATCCCTGCATTCATTGATGCACACACTCACATGGTGGATATGGGCTTTCGAATGGGTTGGATTGATCTCTCCGGAGTAAACAAATTCATGGATATGATGACACTATTAAGCGAAGTCGCATCCAAAACACCAAAAGGACAATGGATAATAGGACACTCGTGGGATGAATCAAAATGGAAAGACGAGCCTAGATATCCAACACTTAAAGATTTAGATGAAATATCAAGAGACCACCCAATATACCTTAGGAGAATCGATGGACACATGGGTGTAATCAATAGTCTAGCTTACGAGAAACTTAAAATCCCCCATGATTTGCCTTATCTAGTGTTTGATGAAAAGGGAAAGTTCACGGGTCTCATTAAAGAGAAAGCCATGGAGTACGTGGATGCAAAACTTAAGAGTAATCAGCGGGAATTAATAAAAGCCGTGGAGAGATCCCAAAAGGTGGCAATAAATAAGGGAGTTACAGCGGTTGGCGAATTTGTTACACCCGAGTCTTTAAATGCTTTGAACCAATACTTTGCTAAGAACTTTAACATGTATAAGGTGACCGCTTACTTTTGGGTTGAATACCTTGATTACGTTCTCAAAATGGGAATTCGAACATTTACGAGAACATCTAAGATAAAAATTGGCGGAGTTAAACTCATGGTTGATGGCTCCATAGGGTCTAGAACTGCTGCATTGAGGGAGCCATATAAAGATGACCCAAGTAATAAAGGTAAACTCCTCTTTACAGAGGAAGAACTAGAGGAAATAATTCTCAAAGCGGAAAAAGCTGACATGCAGGTAGTTATTCACGCAATAGGGGATAGGGCGATTGATACCGTTATAGATGTGTATAAGAAAGCGAGGAAGGTGAGGGAACTTAGACATAGAATCGAGCACTTTGAAATGGTTCACGAGGAGCACATTATGGCAGTTAAAAAACTTGGTATAGTAGTGTCAATGCAACCCAACTTCACTGCTAATTGGCAGCAAAGAGGAGGGCTTTATGAAAGAAGACTTGGGTGGGAACGCGCTAAAAAGATGAATCCCTACAAGCAAATATACGAGAGCGGTGTAATAATGGCTTTTGGTAGCGACAACATGCCGTTTGATCCCCTATACGGAATTTATGGTGCCATGTCACACCCCCTTGTTGAAGAGAGATTAACATTTGAAGAAGCAGTCAAAGCTTACACTTATTACTCCGCTGTGGCAAATAACTCAGAAAAATATAGGGGGTCTATATCCCCTGGGAAAGAAGCCGACATTGTTATGCTAGAAGGCAATCTGGTGAGAACACTACCTGAAGACGTATTAAACACCAAAATTCGATATTTTCTCCAAGACGGACGGTTATTAAGAAGCCTCTAGATTTCTCAATCACCATTTATGCGGTATCAAGACAAGATTTGAGTATCAGGAAATCTGCACTAAAAAGTGCTTCAAATGGGTTTCCACGTATAAATGCGACTTTCCCATTAAAATTAAGAATTGATTAAGCGCTTGTCCTTGCAATGTACATTGAATTGTTTTAATCATTGTATAGTATATCAGTATATAAGATAAATTTTATAGTGAGAGAATTAAGTGATATTTACAGTTCCAAAAATTTTTTAATAGGGTACAACCATCAATTCCAACCAACTTGAAAAAACTAAACTCTATGAGGTGCAATAAATGAGATTCGCAACATGTACAAAGGACACAAAGAAACCAGAAAAAGATAAAAAAGTGGCAATTATTGGTGCAGGACCTGCTGGGTTAACCGCTGCTGGACAATTAATATGTGAAGGATACAAAGTAGACGTTTACGATCAACTACCAGAACCAGGGGGATTACTCCTATTTGGAATTCCAGATTTCCGATTCAATAAACCAAAAATTAGGGAGGGAATTAAAGCCCTCTATGACCTAGGAGTAAACTTCATCTTAAACACCAAAGTTGGAAGAGACGTAGACTTAGAAGATCTAATACAAAAATACGATGCAGTTCTCATCGCTACAGGAGCATGGAAGAGCAGAACAATGGGTATCCCAGGCGAGGACGCAGATGGCGTATTCCAAGCCCTAGACTTCCTAGTAAAACTAGACCTTTATAAGGCAGGACACTTACCTAAGGAAGAAGTTCCAAAATATGGCAAAAAGTTCGTGATTGTTGGCGGTGGAGAGACAGCAATGGACTCTTGTAGAACTGCGGTTAGACTTGGAGCAGAGCAAGTAATAGTTGTTTATAGAAGATCAATGGAGTACGCACCAGCACACAAGAGAGAGATAGAAATCGCCGAGAAAGAGGGAGTGAAGTTCATGTGGCTAACAAACCCAGTGAGAGTAATAACGGATGAAAATGGTAGAGTAAAAGAAGTGGAATGTATTAAAATGAAACTTGGTGAACCCGACTCATCAGGTAGACCAAGACCAGAACCAATCCCTGGATCAGAATTCAGAATTGAAGCAGACACATTAATTCTAGCTATCGGACAGATACCAACACCACCATTCGAGGATGGTAAATACGGTATCAAGTTAAACAAGAATGGAACAATATGGACAGATGGTCAAGGTAGAACAACAAGAAAAGGAGTGTTCGCGATAGGTGACATTGAGACGGGGCCAAAGTTCGTTGGTACCGCAATTGCGAGTGCAAAAAAGGCCTTCAAAGCAGTTGTAGAGTGGTTAGAGAATGGAAACTGGCCTGTAGAAGAATCAGTAGAATAAGGGAATTAGTTCTTCAAAAAATAATAAATTTTTCATTTCCATTATTAGTTTAAAATTCAAGCTTTCTATTTTTAGTTCTGTTCTAATCCTGAGTTCTATGTTTGATCTTGTTAGAAACCATAATTATTGTTTTTATTTTCAAAACCTTCGTCTACGTCTAACATTTCTATATCAGGTTTTATGTCTTCTCCTTTTTCTTTCCCTATTGATGGAGGTGTTGGGGGTTCAGGTGTTACTTGTTTTTCTCCTTTTTTCTCTTTCGTGGGTTCCTCTTTTTCGAGTGGTAATATTGTTAAACCTGCGTTTATTCTCCCTTCACTGTCTCTAGCGATTTCAATTCTAACGTTTACTTCTGCTTCAACCTCTGCTACAAGTTTGCCTTTCTTGAAATCCTTGACCGATGAGAAAAGGTCTTCTGCGATCTTCATGAGGTTTGACATTAAGTCAGCCCATTTTTCTTGTTTCATTTGTTGCGCCTCGTTATTTATTTTTTCATTAAGATTTAAACATTGAGGAAATAAAAATAAGTATGCACCATTTTGAACGCGTTGGTTGTCAGATACAATTGAAGGATCTATCCCCCGCGTCCCCTAGTCCTGGCACTATGTATCCCTTCTTGTTGAGTTTTTCGTCAACAGCGAGAGTGAATATTCGAATGTTATTGAATTCCTTTAAGAGTTTTTCGATACCAACGGGAGTGGATATTATGGAGGCTATATAGACGTTCTTCGGTGAGCCTACCTCATATATCTTTCTGAGCACTTTTATTAGGGTTGACCCAGTTGCCAACATTGGATCCATTATGATCAGTGTTTTTCCGTTAACTGGAGGTAAATTAAAGTAATCTATTCGAACTTCCATTTCGAGGTCTGGTGAAAGGTCACCATTTTCTATTCTCTTCGCACTTATAAAGCCAACGTTAGCGTTGTAGAACACCTCGAGGGCTCCATTAATCATTGGTAGACTTGCGCGAAGTATCGCAACAAGTATAACTTGATCCATGTCTTTTAATTTATAACCATGTGCTACAACTCCCAGGGGTGTCTCAACTTTTACTTTTTCTAAATCCAGATAGTTCGAGATTTCATACGCCATGAATCTGCCTACAACCCTCACAAGTTCTCTAAAACGATAACAAGGAGTATTTTTATCCCTAAGCTCCGTTAGAATATGCTTCAGGAAATTATTCTCGAGGATAACGGTATTACTGTAGCTCAAGGCAATACACCACAGTAAAATTTTTGCATTAAAACAAATATCAAAAATTTAAACGTTTCTCGGAGGTAAAAGCGTGAGTAACTTATTCGAAGTGTTAAAAGAAAAAACTGTGATAGTGACTGGTTCAAGCAGAGGGATCGGGAAAGCAATAGCGTTAATGTTTGGGAAGATGAAGAGCAATGTTATCGTAAATTACTACAATAACGAAGAAGCCGCAATACAAGTAAAAAGAGAAATCGAAAAATATGGGGGAGAATCATTCATAGTTAGAGCAAATCTAATGGACCCCAAGCAAGTAAAAAAACTAGTGAACTTTGCAATAGATGAGTTTGGCACAGTAGACATTCTAGTAAATAACTTGGGGGACTATCAGAGGAAAGATTTTCTTCAATTAACACTTGATGAAATCGATTACATTATGGAGATAAACTTTTACACCACACTATACGCCATTAGGGAAGCATTACCCCATATGATCAAGCAAAAATGGGGGCGAATAATAAACATAGCATCAACATCAGGAGTAAGAGGTTCGCCAGGGGCTCCTCACTATGCAGCCGCAAAAGCAGCGGTAATTGGATTAACAAAATCACTGGCAAAAGCGTATGGAAGCCAAGGAATCACTGTTAATGCTGTAGCTCCTGGACCCACGGACACAGAACTCCTTAGAAAATGGTTTTCAGAAAAAGAGCTAGAGGAAATCTCAAAGAAAAACCCCATGGGAAAACTTGGAAAACCGGAAGATATAGCGGAAATTGTTGTAGCGATCGCCGCGAACAACCACATTAACGGGCAGGTAATAGTGGTATCAGGAGGTGATGTTTAGATTTTAGAGTAATATTTCTCAAACATCTGTAGCGTAACGTATTGTTCAAATGATTGAACAGAACCTGGTCTTTTACTCCTAACATATTTTATTGCCTCATCAACGCTCAGCTTCTCCTTGTAAATTATATAAGCTGTGATCACGGTCCCTGTTCTGCCTAATCCTGCGAAGCAGTGGACTAAAACGGGTTTACCAGCTCTAATTCTTTCGTCAATCCACTTTACTAGCCTTTTGAGGTCCTCAACATCGGGGGCATCCATATCAGGAATGGGAAAACTCAAATAATCGAACCCAATTTTCACGTATTCATCATCGGGAACAGTTTTTTCATAATCTTGTAGTAGGTTAATAACCGCCCTTATGCCTTCATTCCACCAATACTTTAAATCCTCCACTGTTCTTGGCTTTGAGGATGCCGCTAGTTTTCCCTCGATTATCCATGATAAATCGTGAAACAAAGGTATTTCCCTCATTAGCAATGGTTTAGTTTTTCTTTTTATGGATAGAATTACAGTTATTTTAAGATGTTAACTTTATTGCTAGTGTGGAGTAGGTTCTAAATGAAAGAAGTTGTTTCATTTCTCGTAAGGGTTGGAAAACTAAAGAGAATGCCCAGAATGGGGTGGCTCACTGTAGGTATTCCTCTTGGAATAGTGGAAAACGTTGCAGAACACTCAATGAGAGTAAACTACTCTGCCTTGTTGCTGGGTATGTTAGCGAAAAAACGAGGATTAGAAATAGATGAGGCGAAATTGCTTAAGATGGCTACTATTCATGATCTGCCTGAAACAACGTTCATGGATGTGGGAGGGGAAGCAAGGAATATAATTGGTAGAGAGAATAGAGTGGAATATGAGAGGGAGGGGTTAAAATTAGCTGTTAATGAGTTGCCAGACGATATTAAAAGAGAAATAATCGGTTTATGGGAAGAGTATGAGGAAAGAAAAACACTAGAAGCGAAAATTGTCTGGTTAGCTGACAAGATTGAAATGTTTCTTCAAGCCCTTGAATATATGAAACTAGGTGTTAGAAAAAACGTTTTATCTGAATTCGTTGAAGAGTTGAACAACGTGTTAGAAAAGGTTAAATCCGATGGAGACCTAAAGGAGTTTAAGAGCATTCTGGAGTCTATCTTAGAGGAAATAGATCACACATGAATCTATTAAATTTTTGTAATGATGAAAAGTAGGTTAATTAACTAAAAACCTGTGCGCGTTTGTGATTAAAATGGGCCATATTCTCGTGATTGATCTCGGGACAACGACCGTTAAAACATTTATAATCAACTTAGAAGGTGAAATACTGGCAAAAAATGTATCTCAATACGAATCCATTGTTCCCGCCACAGGGATGCACGAACAAGATCCAAGAGTTTGGCTAAGCAAGATAAAGGAAGGAGTCAAACAGGTTATGGAAAAAACAGAAAAAGTAGAGAAAAAAGATGTAGAAGCAATCACAATTGTTTCTCAAAGGGCAACAGTATTTCCAGTTAATCAAAATGGGGAACCCCTCTATAATGCGCTAACATGGATGGATAACAGAAAACCCGAAATTGATGAAGAAAAGAAGAAATTGTACAACCACAGAGTCACAATAGAGAAAATCTTATGGTTCAAACAAAACAAACCAGAGGTATACAACGAGGCAGAGAAATTTCTTCTACCAGATTCGTTTTTAACATTTTATCTAACAGGTGAACCCGTGTCAAGCCCATCGCAAGGAGTTTACGCACTGTACGATCCCTTATCTGAAAAGTATGATGAAGAGAAACTGGAGGAACTGGGTATTGACGTAGAAAAACTACCTAAAGTGTTAGAAAGTGATAAAATAATAGGAACACTAAAAAGCGAAGTTGCCGATGAGCTAGGTTTATCAACAGAAACAAGCGTAGTAGTTGGTTCAGGGGACCAACAAGCATCAGCCTTAGGTTTAGGTATGCTTGAGAAAAACGATGCAAAACTTACATTGGGAACCGGCGCATTCGTCGATGTTGTTGCAGAGGAATACCAGTTCGACTACTACGAGGAAACCACTCGTATATTCAATTTACCACACGCTATTAAGGGAAAATGGCTGATTGAAGCGGTTATACCTGGAGCGGGCACTTTGCTGGATTGGTTCATAAACAACTTCGCTTACGAAGAATACAAAAAAGCAAAAACGCTGAAGATAACTCCCTATTCAATAATGGATGATTTGGCATCAGAAGTTCCCCCAACGACTGACAATTTGATAATTGTTCCTCTCTTCATATTCGGAAAAGGCTCTATAAAGAACATATCATTTGTTCACACAAGATCACACATTTACCGGGGGATTCTAGAAGGTATAGGTTACTCCGCTCGTTTCTTTGTAGATCTAATAGAAAACCTAGATTTCACAATAGAGACACTGAGGATGGATGGGGGAGGAGCTAACTCAAAAATATGGCCGAAAATAATAGCTGACATCACAGGGAAAATGGTTGCCATAACAAAATCAAAAACAGATGCAAGCGCGATAGGGGCTCTCATATTAGGAGGTAAAGCCCTAGGACACTTTTCTTCATACGAAGGAGCCATAGATCAAGTAGTGAGAGTCAGTAAGATAATTGAACCTGACGAGGAATTAAACAAGAAATACGAGGAAATCTACGAACAATTCATTGACGAACTACTCTCTGCGGCTCAGGAAATTGAGGTGTGACCACTATGGATAACCTCGGCAAAGCAATAAGTGACCTAGAATCTATAGTTGGAAAACGAGTAAGCACAAGACTAGTTGACAGAATCATATATGCGGGGGATGTTTGGACATACCACTTAGTTAAAGCAAAGAATCTAAATGAAATACAGTTACCCGACGTAATAGTTTGGCCCAAGAACGCGAACGAACTAAAAGAGATAATCAATATTGCGAGGAAGTACAAGATATCCGTAGTTCCCTATAGTGGCGGTGCAGGAGTTATCGGCGGCACAATCCCAATGGGTAACCCCACCATAACCGTTGATTTGAAACAAATGTCAAACGTATTGGAACTCGATGAAGTGTCCATGACAGTTAACGTTGAAGCAGGTATTTTATCCCAGCATCTCGAGGATTATTTAAATAGAAAAGGCTACATGTTCCCCCACTATCCCATGAGTATGTGGACATCGACCATTGGAGGCTTCTTAGCAACAAGGGCGAGTGGAATAATGTCAACAAAGTATGGAAACATGGAGGATCTCACAATAAGCTTCGAGGTGGTTGCAGGAAACAGTGAAATTTACAGGTTTCCTAGGGTCCCTAAGGCATCTCATGGGCCAGACTTAAAGAGAATATTTATCGGCTCCGAGGGAACCCTAGGGATCTTCACCAAAGCAGAGTTGAGAATATATCATTTACCGGAGGAAAGACGTTTCTTGGTTTATTCCTTTAGTGAACTTAGTGATGGAGTGGAAGCGCTGAGGAGAATTATTCAGAAGGGAATTAGGCCTGCCATGATTAGGTTATATGATGAATTAGATACTTTTGCAACATTTGCGAGAAAGGGCATTGAAGTTGAAGGTAATATTCTCATAATCATGTTGGATGAATCTCCAGCAATAAATGATGCCTTAGAAGAAGAAATCAAAAGGGTAATAACCTCCATGCATGGAGAAAAATTAGACTCTGACATAGGATACAAATGGTGGGAAAACAGATTCCACAAGTACTTTGCAACACCAGACGCTATGAAGATGGGTTTAACCGATACATTAGAAACAGTTGTTAAATGGAAAAACGTTTTAACCCTATACGAAGAAATGAAGGAAGCGTTTGAGGACAACGAAATAGCGTTAATGGCCCACCTTTCTCACTTTTACCAAGATTCCGCGGTTATCTACTTCACATTCATAGCAGAATATGGAGAAGACGACCCATTTGAAAATTATAGGAACGCTTGGAAGCTAGGTGCCGAGATATGTCTAAAACATGGAGCGTCAATATCGCATCACCACGGGATAGGAGTACTGAAGAGTCCTTGGGTAAGAGGGGAACTAAAAGAAGCCTATAGCATCTTCAGAAAACTAAAAGAAGTCTTTGACCCAGATAACATTCTCAATCCAGGGAAACTTGGGTTAAACGAGGTGAAATGGTAATGCTTAATCTCGAAAAATACAAAGAAACAATTGAGGACAATCTTTTCCTTTTGAAAATATGCAGAGCATTTTGTCCAGTTGGACAGCTAACAGGTGTAGAAACTTACAATCCCCACAGCATCCTAACCATAATCTATTACTTGAACAGCAAACAATTGCAATGGACAAAAGAAAACGTGGAGCCAATCTATATGTGCACTTTGTGCGGGAGATGCGGAAAAGTTTGCCCATCATACCCCTTTAGCTGGGTCATAGAGGCCGCTAGAGTCAAGGCAAACGAAGAAGGAGTATCGCCTGAATATGCAAAGAACGCTCAAGTAATAATAGAAAATTACATTGAATTAAAAGGAGAAAACTTGGATAAGATTGGGTCAAGAGAGGAAAACAACAAGGTTCTCGTATTCGCTGGTATTTACCATGCTTTACACATAGAAGAGGTCAAAAATTCGTTAGAGTTATTAGATAAACTTGGGGTTAAATATGATTTTCTCGGCGGCAATGAACCATACACAGGTACAAATTACTTTGACCTAGGCGTACTCGATAAGGCCTTGGAGCACTCCAAGAAAACAACAGACATGTTAAATCAATACGAACAAGTAATAGTTTTGGACCCTGCAGCATTCTTTACAATAAAGGAAAGATACCCTAAATACGACTTAACCGTAAAACCCGAGGTAAAACATTACACTCAAGTAATCTCTAGCATGGTACTCCCAACACAAAAAAGTCCAGACTATGGAGAGATAACTATTAGCGATCCTTGCGAACTAATTAGATCAATAGGTACAACACACTTAAGAGAACTCCTAAAGAGATTAAATATCCCATATCGGGAGCCCCAATACACAATGGAACTTAGTTACCCAACAGGAAGCTGCGGAAGTTACAACCTAATGCACCCAGAATTATCAAGATCCATAACAGAAAACAAGATAACAATGATTAAGGAATCAACAGACGCAAACACAATACTAACAACCTCGGCTAGAGAGAAACACGATATGATAGAGGCATTGGAAAATTTAGACTTTGAGATCAGTGTGTTAGAGTTTGCGGAGTTCATGTTGGAGGTCATCTAAATTAAATAAAAAATGTGTTGTTTGGGAAGAGATTATGGTCGTATTGTTTCCACTTTCTTCTTTTTTATTTTCTCATATTCTTCAATTAGCATTCTAATGGCGTATCTGATTAAATCGCTTCTATGGATGAAGTAGCCTTCTTCAACGAGTTCATCCATTTTTCGGAGCATTTCATCAGTTACTTTAAAAGAAACTGTTTGCATTAATAATACCCCTGTAATTTCTGAGGTTAATACCCAGATATTATTATTTCTTTTTAAATTTTTCTAGAAAATGGCTATTTAAATGGAAAAACATTAATTTGTAATACAATAAAAT
>JAGSHR010000056.1 GCA_029855985.1 Candidatus Njordarchaeota archaeon | reverse complement strand
GGTACGGAGGATGGGGATATGGAACCTTCAACTCGGGGCCAATCGGACCAACATTAGATACAATGCCACCAGGAAGCATTGTTAAAATAGTAAACATCCTTGGTGGACCAAATTTCGTCTCGAGGCTTTACTCCATGGGGCTGGGAATAGGATCAACGCTGAGAGTTGAAGCAAACGATGTAAGAGGCTTAATCATTGATGTTAATGGAATTAAATACGGAGTTGGACGCGGATTTGCATCCAAGATAATAGTTGAGAGAATTGGGTGATTATTTTGCCCAAACAACTAGTTAAAGCGAAAGAAATTAACGTTGCTCTAATTGGGAATCCAAACACGGGTAAATCAACAATTTTCAACAATCTTACTGGAGAAAAACAGATTATAGGAAACTGGCCTGGTGTGACGGTCGAGAAAAAGGAAGGTTATTTCACAAAGGGTCCCTATAGAGTAAAGGTTGTTGATCTGCCCGGTACCTATAATTTAACCGCTTTCTCAATTGATGAAAAAATCGCTAGGAGTTACATTTTAGAGCATGATCCCGATGTTGTAGTCCAGATTATGGACGCCAGCAAGTTAGAGAGGAACCTCTACCTTTTATTGGAACTCTTGGAGCTTGGTGCTAATGTTGTTGTAGCCCTTAACATGTACGATCAACTGGAACCAAGGGGAATAAAAATCAATATTAACAAGCTAGAGGAATTCTTTGGCGTAAAGTTCGTGCCAACCATTGGACCAGAAAAAATTGGGATGGAGGAATTAAAAACAGCAATCTTGGAGGCCGCAGAAAAAAAGAAAAAATCGCACTTCAAGCTTGACTATGGAGAACTAGTTGAAAAAGCTATAAGCAGGTTAGAGGATGTTCTAAAAGCTAATGGAGTAAGCGAGAAAACAAGATGGGTGGCAATAAAACTATTGGAGAATGACCCAGACATAATTGATTATGTTAAGAGTTTAGAAGGTGCTGATGCGGTATTTGAGGTTCTAAGTCAAGTGAATAGGGAAATCTTGGAGAAAGAAGGCAAACCCGTAGCTATGATAATTCTGGGTAAACGGTATGATCTAATTAAAAAGATTGTAAATGAAGCAGTGGAGGTCGAGGAGAAAACAGAGTTAACAGTTACTGATCTAATAGATAGAGTGGTAACACACCCAATATGGGGGCTGCCCATATTCATAATCGTGATATACTCGATGTTCAAATTCACGTTCGATGTAGCGCAACCATTCGTTGACTTAATAGATTTAACCATAACATATTTGGGTGAAATAACAGCGAATGCAGTGACAAATCCGGTTTTATCATCTTTCCTTGTAGATGGAATAATCGGGGGCATAGGAAACCTCCTCGTTTTCGTGCCAAACATATTCTTTCTGTTCCTATTCATGTCATTCTTAGAGGATCTTGGGTACATGTCCAGGGTAGCATACAATTTTGATAACCTAATGAGGAAACTGGGTCTAAGTGGAAAATCAATAATTCCCCTACTATTGAGCATGGGATGCAACGTCCCCGCAATCATGAGCACTAGAACCATTGATGACCCAGACGACAGAATGATTACAATAATGGTTTCTCCATTAATACCATGCAGCGCTAGATTCCCCGTTTTTATCATGCTAGCGTCAATATTCTTCGCCAACTATGCGGCCATAGCCGTTTTATCAATGTACTTACTCGGATTCACATTGGCTGTCTTAATCGCAATGTTCCTCAGAAAATTCATCTACAAGAGCAGTGAAGCAAGCTTCATCATCGAGTTACCAAACTATAAAAAACCAACAACAGAGATCATACTGAAACAAACATGGCAAAGGGGCAAACACTTCCTTGAAAAAGTGGGCGGCGTAATACTCATCCTATCAATTATAGTTTGGGTACTGTTATACTTGCCTTATGGTGCTCCAATAGATCAAACATATGGAGCCATGCTAGGAAAAACCCTGGAACCTATACTATCACCCTTAGGTTTCACATGGCAGATAGCACTAGCATTAATATTTGGTTTCATAGCCAAGGAAGTCATAATTTCATCCCTAGCGATAATATTCAGTGGTCAAGATTTAGCAGTAGCTCTAACAGGCTTATTGAACCCAGTGACAGCTTATGCTCTAATGGCCTTTGTATTAATCTACACACCTTGCATACCAACGTTGGCAGCAATAAGGAGCGAAACAGGTAAAACGAGAACAGTGATATACGTAGTCTTGTACGAGTTGCTACTGGCATACTTTGTTGCCCTTGGAATAACGGTTATAGGAAATCTACTTTTAGGGGTGTAAAATATGGGTAAAGTGGAAAACTATATTAAATCTATCACTACTTTCTCCCTACTACTGGGCGCTCTATACATTTTAGGGGGAGTGCTGGAATTATTAATAGCATTTAACGTGAAAATCCCAGAAACTGCAATAACTTCTTTTGAGCCAGACATATTATCAGCGTTCATTTTAATTGTTATTGGCGGGATCTTTCTACACGGTTTCATGAAACTGAGAAGAGGAGAAAGAGAGGCACTTGGTTTCCCATTGACGGCGACAATTTTAGCGGTTGGATTATTTGTTCTCTACACTTTAATCCTGTTAGGTCACGCATTTGAGGCTTATGTGTTACAAATAGAGGATTATGGGGGGTGGTCCCTTACTGCAGATCTAAAACCTGAAGTTTACTTGATACTATTCGTTATCCCTGTTGTATATTATTTCTACAAGCTTGTCTACGTGGAGAAAGCTATTAAGCCAATTTAACACCGATTTAACGCGGTTATCTTTTTCCAAAATTTTTTAATGTGATCTTTTTGAGTTCTTTTCCGTATTTTTTGATGTTCTGAATAAGTTTTGTTTTGAAACTTGTTAATAATTACCAACTCCTTTCT
>JAGSHR010000055.1 GCA_029855985.1 Candidatus Njordarchaeota archaeon | reverse complement strand
GTATACATGTGGTAGATGCGGGTACACTGAGTGGAAGAAAGCTTCAGCTAAAGCTACATGAATAATTGGACAAAGCGTTGCCCGATTTAAACAATAATAATGTTTTTTTAACAAATGATTTCACGTTTTGCGGATATTTGACTTTTCTCTTGAGACTCTTAAATCAATTTTATTCTATATTAATTTTAATTTAGTTCGTGTTATATTTATTTAATGTTTAATTGTTATTTATTTTTGTGAACTATCCAAAATATTGTGTCTTATTGGGTGATATATTGTGGCAACTAATGCTACCTTATTCGAAAAAGTTTCCAGCACCTTCTTAGCGGTTTTTTTCGTGATTATAGGCTTGCCTTTGGGGGTTAGTATATTCTATAGGGACTACATGGAGTTCGCGGAGATATACAACCAACATATTGCAAACGGCGATCCCGGCTGGAGTGGGCAAAACTCCCTATACGGACAATTAGCTTTATTGTTTCTTGCAATATCGATCGTAGCTTTTCT
Organism: Candidatus Njordarchaeota archaeon; assembly: GCA_029855985.1. The sequence continues at coordinate 4,298 of JAGSHR010000055.1, read as the reverse complement.
CTCAATATCGTTATTCCTCCTACTAGAAGAAGAGAGGAAAGCTGGTTACGCCGCGGTTTTCGGTTTCGCCACTTATGGGATCTACGAAATTGTTATGAGTGCTGCAATTAACTCTCTAGAATTTAGTATAAAGTCTTTAACAACCGCGGGCGTGTTTTTCATAATCTCGTCGATCTTGATATTTGTTTCAGTGTGGAAATCAGATATTGACAAAGCTCCTCTCTTGTATTTCGTGTCGTTACTAGTAGTCCTGTTGACTTGGTGGTATCACGGTTACAGAGTCTATACTGCTGTAGATCCAGGAAACTACTATGGAATATTCTGGCTGTCAACTCTCAAGGCTCTTGGTGAATCCTTCGGTGTATTCCCATTTGCCCTAATGGGTGGAATCGCTGCACCAGTTATACTCATCGGCTTAATGGCGATGTCCATTTTAGCTTACAGGGCAGGCGACGTTACAGATAGTTTATTTGCTTCCATAATCGGGTTCTTCTTAGTGATCTCCTATATTATTGGGGCTTCAGTTACAATTGTTGGCAACATTAATTATTTTGAGTCTGCACTGAATTACATTAACCCGGACTTAGATTTTACAGCGCTTTACAGTATATTCTCTGTATTCTTCGGAATAATGTTTCTCGCATTTCTCTTCATTGGGACATATTCTCTCTATGATTATCTTACGTCTGCTCCAGCTGTTTACAGAGAAAAAGCTGTTAAACCAAAACCCGTGGGTGTAATCGTTAAAGCGGAGAAACCCGAGGAGGAGGAACTCGAGGAGGCTATTGAGGAAATTGATATAGATGACCTTGATTTAGAGCTCTAATTGTTTAGTCCCTTCTAAACCAATTTTTTCTTTATGCATGATATTAAAACAGTATCAATATTAAGCTTATCTGAACCCCCGTGGAACCAAGCAAGGTAAACCTCATTTATCTAAAGTCATGAAAAAACATTTTGGGTAATTATTTTAAAAAGATACATTGCATATTTATTGAGAAATGCTATTGTAGTACTAAATTAAATGGATTATTTATCTGTAAGAGACAGATTAGCTACGGAGGAATCAAACTTGTCGAATTTAACGCTGGAGAAAAGGGTTTTATATTCAAACGTGTACTGTGCTTATAGGGAATTCACGGAAAAGGGGGTTTACTGTAAGCACCCTTACTCGTTTAAAACATGTGATCTAGACTTATGCCCCATTGTGCAGGAAAAATTTGCTAACATACTCTTTCAAGCGGATGGAATCTACTTATTCGTGAAAAAACCAAGCGAGGATTCAATAGCTGGGAAGTGGGAAAAATACAAGTTAGAGATTGATCTTGACTCTCCAGAAGAGACAATTAATTTCGTGAAAGAAAAAGCAAAAGGTATCAACGAGAAAAACATGAATGCTTTGATGGAGAGATTGAACAACATCATAGAGAGATACAAATTCCTAACAAGCAGAGGAATTAGCGTACCAATAATCACTGGAGAGGAAACCCCACTAGAAAGTTTGCTAGAAGGAACTGAAGAGGAAGAGGAAACCTTAGAATTATTAAGCGAAGAAGAGGAAGAAGGAGAAGAACTTGAACTACTAGATTTGGACGAGGAAGAAAGTGAGGAATCTTAAACCAATCTCTGTATCGTTTTTTACCCTTAAAACCCTAATCTTAATCCAATCTCAATGTTAATATTTTAGAACCACATTTCTAACTGCTCTCAAGATGCTAGAAAATGAACCTGGGAGACACTCGAAACATCATACAATCTTATAACTTAAGAAACCTCGCTCAATCTTCACCTTACATACTAGATTTAATTTCTGATGACCCCAACTACTATTTAATCAGGGACCTCAACTACTACTATAATGGGATAATAAAAACAATGGTCCTGGAAAAACAAGACTATAAGTGCGCCATATGCGAAACTGAAACTGCGGAATATTTATTTGAAAAATGGAAGCCCGCTCAGGAAACAAACGATCATACTCGTTTGGTCTTGGAGAATGTGATAGGCGTCTGTTCCAGATGTATGCGAGAACTCGATAAAAAAACTTTAAAAAATGAAACGAGTAAGCCAATTTGGGTTTCTCCTTTTCTGGATAATCATGTTTTCAGGGCGGAAACCGATGTTAATTTTGATTTAGCTTATCTTTCAAATTTTGATGAGGAGCTCCGCCGAATAGCTAACATGATTTTAAATCAATTGTATAGCCTTAAATCTAAGGGTGTTCTTTTAGACAAAAGAGGCCGGCTTGTTTTGAAAGCCTCAGTGAACACTCAGTGTAATTTGAGAAAAATCATTGGAACAGGAACTGTTGAGCTTTTAAACGTTTTTAAGAAACATACCAATGATACTCGGGTTAAACTCAATCAAGAAGCCTTATTGAAAGTCATCTTGCTTATTAAGGAGAAATTCATTGAAATGACTCTTCAAGAGTTAAAGAGAAAATGCCTAGACGGAGTTTGCGATCCCGATACACAAGAAATGGGGCTAAGACTTCAATCTTGCATGAACCAAGTGAGAGCAATGAGGCTTTTTGCCACATCAAGCGCAAAAGCAAGGTCCTTTATCGATAAAATTAGGGAACTAGAAACCGAAATACATGTTGAATCTTGCATAAAAAGGATATTGGAACTCTATCCAAATAAATTGGTTAACAGGGAATCTAAGCTTCTCTGTTCGGCGTACTGGTACTTTTACTCGCCAAGTGACAGCGTATTTAAAATCATTAAAAAAATGTACGAAAAAAACCCAAAAAGAAAATTCACTATAATTATCTCAAACAAGAAACAAAAACAACAAATCGTGAAAGTAGAGATAAACAACATATTCTCCCCTGATGAAATCAGAGAGAGTGTGAAAGCCCTGAGTTACTTTGAGATAATTGGTGAACCAAGATTATACTCTAAAGTCAACATTGGTGCAAAAAAACCAATTCTATCCTTGTCAAAAAAGTAGGATAACTAACTTGGTGGGGCGAGTTTTTCACCCTCGTGTTCCAATTAAAATAGAGGATTTGTATATCCAATCAACCATTCAAATACTCTTTTACTCTACGTTATATATGACTGAATATGGAAGTAATGGATTTGAACGATAATGTGAAATTTCAAGAGCTCGGATTAAGCGAAACAACACTTAAAAGCTTGGAGAAAATAAACTATTTTGTTCCCTCCGATATACAATCAAAGGCTTTACCACCAGCTTTAAACGGAAAAGACCTAATCGCACAGGCTAGAACCGGAAGCGGTAAAACAGCCGTATTCGCGATAACAATAGTTGAGCAAATAGACACCGGTGACATTAATCCCCAAGCGCTAGTTTTATCTCCAACACGAGAGCTAGCTCTCCAAGTTACTGACGAAATAGAGAGAATCGGTTTTCACAAAAAAGTGAAAGCGGTCACTATTTATGGGGGACAAGATATTAGGATTCAGTTAAAGAAACTGAAGAACCATCCTCAAGTTATTGTTGCGACTCCGGGTAGATTAATTGATCACTTGAGACGTGGAACGATAACATTGGATACCATAAGAATTCTTGTGATAGATGAAGCAGACAAAATGCTGGAAATCGGCTTTCTAGAGGACATAGAGCTCATAATCAAGCAAACTCATAAAAATAAACAACTCATGTTGTTTTCTGCAACTATGCCAGAAGAAATTATGCAGCTTGCTAAAAAATACTTGAAAAAACCAGTTAGAATAAAAACAAGCCAGGATGACTTGAAGGCAGCACACATAGAGCAAACCGCATATATATTGTCCCAAGAGAAGAAATTTAACACTCTGATAAGCATACTTAGAAGCAACAGAAACAAGAAAATATTAATATTCACAAACACCAAGAAGTACGGAAGGATCTTGTTCTCAAAACTGAGAACTCGAAACTATAAAGTACAGTACCTAAGCGGGGATCTCACCCAAAAACAAAGAGAAAGAGCATTACACTGGTTTAGAGAGGGAAACAACCTGATACTAATCGCATCAGATGTCGCATCCAGAGGACTTGATATAACGGACATTGATCTAGTAATAAACTATGACTTCCCAAAACACCCCCGATTATACGTTCATAGAATCGGAAGAACGGGAAGATTCAGCAAAAGGGGAAAAGCAATTTCACTAGTAACACACGATGAAGTAAAATTCCTTAATGAAGCAAAGAGAAAAAACACAATCAAAATAATAACCCTAGACAAGTACAAGCCAGAACACAACATCATAAAATAGAAAGGAAAAGGGATTAAAAACTACCCGGCAAACCGGGTAGCCCAAGAGGGCATCAAGACAGCAATATAGTAC
>JAGSHR010000260.1 GCA_029855985.1 Candidatus Njordarchaeota archaeon | reverse complement strand
TTTGATGAGAGTGAATAATTTGGATCCTAACCAAGTGAAAGTCAAGGAAATTGCTAGGGAATATATAAAAGTAGCTAAGGATGAGCAGTACTCCGAGTTATTTTGGAAACTAGACAAATTTAAGGACACGCACCTTGTGGTTGTTGACGACAACGATCAACCAATAGGCATTATATCAACAAAGGACTTTACTCGAATACTAACCGATAGATTGAGAAGAAAGCGTCTAGCACACATCTTCGCATCAGGTTTAATGACACCCAACCCAATTAGCATAAGTGGTGAAGAAAGCGTAGTTAACGCAGTAAAAATAATGTTAGATAAAGGCATCTCCAGCCTACTCGTCAAAATTGATGATAAATACAAGATAATAACAAAGAGAGACTTCCTAAAGCATACAGATTTAATAGTTAATAAACCCCTACAAGAAATTATGACAGAAAACCCAATAACTGCAGCAGTCGGTACGAAACTTACTGGCGCTGAGATGATGATGAGAGAAAAGAAAATAAGCACACTCCCTGTTGTAGATGATGGCGAATTAGTTGGACATGTTGATATAAGGCTAATCTCTAGGAAACTAGTAGAATTATTCTTAGAACCCGAACACAAACACCCAGAAAAATTATTAAAAGAGATTACTCTCGGGGATATAATGGCTAACCCACTCTTTATTACACCCGAAACCGACACTCACACGTTATCCAAAAAACTCTTAAAGAAGGAATTCAAGGGCACAGGTATAGTTACAAGCGAGGGGAACCCAAGAGTTATAGGAGTTACAACAGAAACAGATATAGCCAAATTAGTTCTGGAAAGTTAAACCCACTTATCCATATTTTCTCAATTTACCATTAGTTGTTGCCCCCCTTGGAGATCACTGGTCATCCCAGGTATAACACCCAGTCCCAGTGATACTGTGAGGGGGGCTAATATTTTTAATAACTCTCTTTATCCATATAAAGAGATACATCGTTTAATATTATGGTGAGCTTTATGAGTTCCGAAATGGATATGCCATTCCATGAATTCTTCAAAATTCTCTATGAGAAAAGCGTGCCAGACTTTAAGGAAACCACTATAGGAACCGTTGTAGATATACAACCCCACGGAATATATGTCCTTTTGGATGAATATGGTATTCAGGCTTATTGTCCGATTAACGAGTTATCCACTAAATGGGTAAAAAAGCCCTCTGATCTCGTAAGGATAAACCAGAAAGTTGTTGTGCAAGTCTATAAAATATCACATGGAGGAAAAGTGGTTAATGTTTCTCTCAAGAGAGTTTTACCAGGGGAAAGAAAAAGAAAATTATTTGAATGGAAGAGGCTCTTGAGGAGTTATATGATATTCAAGATGATTGCGGAGAAATTAAACGTTCCCTTGAGGGAAGTGTTAGAGAAGGTTGGAAAGCCGTTAGTTGAAGAATTTGATAATCCCTACTATGGAATGGAAGAGGTTGTTAAAGAAGGCAAAGAAATTTTAGAAGATTTGGGGATCCCCGAAGAGTGGATTGACCCCATTTACGAGATAATCAAAAACAATGTGAAACCCTCTGAGGTAGAATTAAAGAAAATAATAATCATTAGAACGTTCGCTCCAGATGGCATCAATAAGATTAAAAAGGGTTTTGAAGAGGCCTTAAAGAACGTCACTAACGAAGTTGAGGTAGAATACTTGTCTGCACCGAGATACTTAATAAAGATACGAGGATATGAGTGGAAAGAAGTAGATAAGGTATTTAGAAGAATCGTAAGTACATTAGAGAAAAATATTGTTGAGAAAAAATGGAAAAGCGAAGTTTCCGTAGAAGGAGAAGAAACAAAAAAGAAAAAGAAGAAGAGAAGATAACGGTGCGTAATAATGCCCAAACTTCTACATAAATGCTTGAAATGCGGTAGGTACACCCTGAGGGAAGATAAATGCCCCATATGTGGCGGGCCAGTTAAAATTGCCCATCCGCCAAAATTTTCACCTGTCGATAAATATGGTGAATATAGGAGGATACTTAAAAAGCAAATAGAGGGAGACACTAATGATTAACAAATTAAAAGAAAAGAAGTGGATTTTTGTATCAGGTAAGGGAGGAACAGGAAAAACCACCACGGCATCATCTATCGCTTTGAGTCTAGCAAAAGAGGGCAAGAAAACCTTAATAGTAAGCCTTGACCCTGCTCACTCACTAGGAGACTCTCTAAATGAGGAAATCGGTCCTGAAATAAAAAATGTTGTTCATAAAAATCTCTATGCTTTAGAGTTTGATGTAAAGAAAGCTTTTAAAGAGGAACAACAGTTCTTTTCCAATCTATCCGGTAACCCACAATTTCCAGGTATGGATATGATGGGGCTTGGAGAGGACTATGCAGAATTATTGGCGAATACACCTTTTATGCCAGCGGAGTATTTTGAGGGAATCGGATTCATCAAACTATTCAAAATGATTGACGAGTCCGATTTTGATATAATTGTATTTGACACAGCACCTACGGGCCACACGCTTAAGTTATTGGAATTACCAGAATTCCTTGACAGTTTTCTGGGAAAGATGTTAAAGATTCAACTAAGGCTTTCGAGTCTAATGAATACCTTCAAGAAATTTTTTGGTTTTGGCGAAGAGATCGATCACTCTAAACTACTATTAGACTTCCTCAAAGAAGCCCAAAGTATAATAAAAGATGTGAAAGCTAAGATAACCGACGAATCAAAGACAGAATTCATAGTTGTCGGAATCCCAACTATGATGAGCCTTATGGAGTCAATTAGACTCGTAACTGAGTTAACATTTTATGGCATACCGAATACATTCATTGTTATAAACATGGTTAGAATATATGGCGGCAACGAATGCATTTTCTCTAAAAAAATGTCGCAGATGCACCTGAGCCTCTTGAAAGAATATGCGAAAGAGTTCCCAGACAAGGATATTAGGGTTATTCCATTTTTCGCTGAGGAGATAAGAGGCCCGGAAAAACTCGCTCTTCCAATTAAATATATTAATGAATTCACAATAAATGACGCAATACAAGCAATAGAAAATGGAAAAACCATTGAATGATTAAATTTATCTCGCTTTGAAATAAATACTTAGAGGTGCTCTAATTGAATAAAAACGATGCAAAAATAACTCTAGATAAAATTGTTGAAATTTCGACTAGGCGAGGAATACTGTTTCCTACTGGAAGCATCTATGGAGGACTCGCCGGGTTCTATGATTGGGGACCAATAGGAAGCGAGCTTCGGAGAAACATACTTGAAAGCTGGTGGTCATTTTTTGTTAGATCTAGGGATGATGTTGTTGGGATACATGGAGCCATAATCACGCACCCTAGGGTATGGGAGGCCAGTGGTCACACAGAAGAATTCATTGATGTACTTGTAGAGTGCAAAAAATGTAGATCAAGATACCGAGCAGACCATCTACTTGAAGACTTGGGAATAGAAATAAAAGATACAAGCGTTGAAGCGTTGGCAAAACTGCTAAAAGAGCATAATGTAAAGTGCCCTAAATGCGGTGGAGAATTGTCTGAACCAAAACCTTTTAATCTTATGTTTGAAACATATATTGGACCTCAAAGAGATAAAAGCAATATTGCTTATCTACGACCAGAAACCGCTCAATTAATCTTCATACATTTTAAGGAAGTTATGTTGTCAGCGAGAATGAAATTACCATTTGGAATAGCGCAAATTGGGCGATCCTTTAGAAACGAAATCTCTCCAAGAAACTTCGTTTTTCGTATGAGAGAATTCGAGCAAATGGAATTAGAGTACTTCATCAATCCAAAAAAACTTGATGATTGTCCGTATTTCGAGGAAATCTCAAGCTTTAAATTACCGTTGTTAACCGCTGAAACCCAATTAAAGGGAAGCGACGAGATAGTGAATATGACTGCAGCAGAAGCTGTTGCTAAAGGTTACATAAAGAGTAAATGGCATGCCTATTGGATAGCCAAGTCTCTAATTTGGCTACTTGATCTTGGAATTCGGCGCGAAAACCTAAGGGTTAGAGAACATCTCCCCACCGAACTCTCCCACTACGCAATACAAACATTTGACATTGAGTACAATTTCCCCTATATGGGTTGGAAAGAGATAGTAGGAATCGCTAACCGCGGAGATTACGACTTGAACCGCCACCAAAAATATAGTGGCAAAGATTTTACCGTAATCGAAGATGGAGACCGATTCATACCATATGTTATTGAACCGTCATTTGGGTTAGAAAGAATAGTCCTAACATTGTTAACAGATAGCTACAGGTTAATTGACAATAAAAATGTCCTATCATTAAAGCCTAGTATTGCCCCCTATAAGATAGGTGTTTACCCCTTGTTGAAAAAACCAGAATTCATTAAAAAAGCCAGGGAGGTATACGAGATGCTGAGAAAAGTTTTCCAACAGGTACTCTACGATGAAACTGGGAGTATAGGCAAGCGTTATGCTCGAGCCGATGAGATAGGCATACCATTCGGTGTAACTATTGATCATGAAACCCTCGAAAAGGACACTGTCACAATAAGATTTAGGGATACACGAGAACAAATTAGAGTCCATCTCAGTGAACTGATCAATAAATTCAAGGAACTGATGGAAATAGACTGACCTTTTCGACACCTACTTTTTTATTCTAACTCAATGTTATCAATAATTATAACTAGGTTTTATACGGTTGGATTACAATGACATCTGAGGATATCGATAAAACTACATTAGGTTTGAGTTACGAAGAACTACTTGACAGAGGAATTGAGAAACTTCCACCTAAAATAAAGACAAAGACGAGATTTGAAATTCCAAAAGTTGAGACGGAGATTGAAGCTGGAAGAACAATCATAACGAACTGGAAGGATATAATCTCAGCCATGAATAGAGACCAAAAACTTCTATTGCGATTTTTAGAACATAGACTTGGTACGGTTGGCTGGGTATCTGGCGGAAAAGCTTATTTTCAAGGAAAGTTTCAAAAAGTGAGATTAAATCGGTTGTTAGAATTCTTTGTTAACGAGTACATCATCTGTGATGTTTGTAAGAGGCCTGATACCAAACTCGTTAAAGAGAAAGGCCAGTTAATTAAAAAGTGTGATGCTTGTGGCGCTTGGAGGGTTGTTGAAAAGATTTAGATGTTGATGACAACGTTCTCAATCAAAACACTTTTTTCTAATGTTTTGAAGTATTTCCTTTGATAGAATTTCTTATAGCTTAAGCCTCTTCGTGCAATAATTTTTTTAGCCACTTTTTCGCCAACCTTTCTATTCGTGAAATATATGTCTAAACCTCCTTTTACTCGTGTTATTTTAATATAATCTTCTATAGGTACATCTAACTCGTCAAAAACGCCTCTCAACTCGCTTTCAAGCAATGAATTCCCTCCAGTTGTTCTCAGTCGTATAATATATTCAAAATATTCACCTACCTGCTTTAGTTGGCAAAGATCACATACTGCATAGTTGACTTTTACGATGAAAGTTAACGTTTTAATTTTCCTATTTGTTTTTCGATCAACCACATTTAATGTTACCTCTCTCGGAACGTCCATAACTTGGTTATCGAACTCTAGGATAAATAGATTATCACCGGATTTCAGATATCTATGCTCTTTCTTTATTTGGCTCAGAAATAATTTTTCTAGGTTTCGCCTTGATGGTTTAATCCAATTATTGCCCATTTTGACTTTGCCACAAATTCTACACCTCTTTATTTCTATGCTCGGAGTGCCCCTCTTTATGGATACTTTTTTGCCATAGACCTCAAGGTAGCATTCTTCACATAAACCGTGGAGTTCTGGCCTATAAACTGTTTTTTTACCACATCGAGGGCATATGTAATCGCTCAAATATATCACCAAGTTACTCCACATTGGCATGCAATGACCTCATTGCCTCTTCAGAGATTTGCTCTACTTCAGCAATCTGTGCAACAGTGGACTCCAAGAAAAGCAATGATATTAATTCAAATAGTGGAATAAATATAGGCTTTTCTTCTCCAATCCTTAGTCTAACATAGTCTTCTCTTATTGATATATCGCTAAAAATTATAGACAAGTCCGATAACTTAGAGAGTTGAGAAGTTTTATTAGCAGTTATTCCAATAAGGTTCATGCTGCTCCTCTTGGCTTCGCTAGCATACTGTAGAACTATAGGATTTTCCCCAGATCCTGATATAAGAATTAACAAATCCCCATTTTTCCTAAATCTCCATTCTTCGATGGGCGCGACGTTCAAGCCTAGGTGCTGATAACGCATTGCAATCATTTCAGAGACGCGTTCACAGAGACCTAAACCCGATATAAACAGTTTTGGACCTTTTTCCGATCGGGCCCTTATCACCATGTTGAGAAACTTTTCAACATCAATAGGGGATTCTCTAAGTTTATTGAAGATTATTTCAGCTTCATTTAAAACTCTTAAAATAGGTTCTTTGAACAGATTAATAGGTTCGTCGCCTTTATCTTGAGTTATGTGATAAATTGCATTTACTAGCCCTAATCCTATCACCAATGCGCCGAACTCAGATACCGTTCCCATAGGGGTCAAGGGGGTCTTGTGTTTGCCCATAAGTTGTCTGACCAAATATGGCAATTCCTCTGGTTTTGACCTACCAGGTAATAGAATTATATTGTCAGCCAACCTGTATAGCTTACTTCCAATACTAGCGGTG
>JAGSHR010000088.1 GCA_029855985.1 Candidatus Njordarchaeota archaeon | reverse complement strand
GGTTTGTATTGTACACGTTTAGAGCATACAAAAGACTCCAAAAGAGGGGGAGACCTAGCATTTTAAAGGCACTGAAAATTGGGGCTAAACTAACATTTAGTGGGCCAAGAGTTCCTAGGTATAGGCAACAGGTGATGAGGTCTGTTGCTACTGGATTTTCAGCAGGAGGATCTCTTTTTGAGGACGACTTGATTGATGAAATGGTGGAGATGGGGTATTTTGGAGAACATTGATTTGGGCTTTTGGATTGGGGGCTTTATTTGGTTTTTAGGATTTTTGGTTTTGGTGTATCTGAGAGAGCTAACAAAAAAGAGACGACCATCAAGGAGAGGGCCTCGGGGTAAGGGACGACCAACTAAAAGATAGCCCACATAGAAAGACGACGACCAATCCAAAGAGCAAACCCTAAGTAAAAAATGTTGACCCAAACAAAGCAAGCCCAACAAAAAATCCTGTTCTTAGATGACTATAAAGGGGAAATACTAAACAGAGCATAAAATTATCATAATCTATTCTAAATGTTCTTAAACTCTGATAACCAAACAATAATAGTTGATAGTTCCTCAATAAATCCTTCGGTTTCCCCGAAGAAAAAGAGGGGAGAAGACGGGAGAAGGTGGAAGAAAATGGGAATAACCAAGTCCAACCGGTATCTCCGAATGATAAACTACTACCTCGTCCGCTCCAAGAAGAAAAGACGAGATACCGATTTGGAAAAATATTACACCCTAAAGTTCCTACTGGACGACGAGCCAAAATCCATTTTCGAGCTAATCGAACTCGTAGCCGACGCAACAAACCGAGACCTTGACCCAAACGACAAAGCCACCTACATGAGATTTTACCAATTCGTGAAAAGACTCGTAAAGGAAGGGTTAGTCGAAGAGAAAAAGGGAGGCCTCGAAATCCTCTTCACCGCCCACCATAAAGTAAAAGAAGACCTCCAAAAAGCCTACGGCTCAGACAAACTATTCATAATGACTGTCAGGGACAAAGATGAACTAAAAGAACTCATTAAAGAAGAAATAATGAGCGAAGTCAAGAGGATGAACAAAGAAATCAGGAACTCTCTTATGGAGCTAAACGAGAGGGTGGATAGACAACTTGAAGAAATAGAGAAACGCCTAAACGAAATCAAGGCCTTCGACCAAAAATTATCAACTGAGAACAAAGAACTGAGAAGAGAAATTAACCAGCTCAAAAGCTCCATCGAAGAACTATCCACCGAAATATACAACCTAAAAGTCCTACACTCCGGAGTTCTAACAGAGATAGCCACGTTCCTAACACAACAAATCAAAATGACCAACCTAAAAATGGGCTTAGAAACTGCACCATTCACCCGCCGTCTATTGACAAACAAAGATACCAAAGAGGAGAAACCCAAAAATAGAGCAAAGAAAAGGCTAATATACGTTGAAAAGAAAAAGGGAGATGAAGACTTCGATATTGATTTTCCGTAGGGGAGAGAGCATGAGAGAGGATAAGGACACAGAGGAATTCATCAAGGTAATGCTACGCCTTATTGAACCTCTTTTAGCAGAGGACTGGGAAAGCGAAGCCGATGAATGGTGGGAACAAGTAAAAGGAGTAGAGGTAACCGATAGAGAGCGTAGAGAAGCACAACAGCGACTACAATGACCAAAAGCGTGAATTCTCGCCTATCAAGTCCTTTACCTTCCACCTCCAATTGCCATAGTTTCACCCTCAACTCGGCCATATAGCAAACACTAAAATAATAGGTAAGATGTCACAATTTAAATATTATTTAATTTAAAGAGAAAATCTAATCTTGAAAATTTTTCGGCAATAGACAGCCTCCTATGTGTTACGATAGCATGCACTTTTTTTACAACTAACAGATGAGAAGAAATTGTAAATTTAAAATCTAAAGGCAAAAATCCGTTAAATATATTTATATTATGAGATATTTCTAGTATTCGGGGAAGAGAGCATGAAAGACCCATTGATTGAATATTTGATGCTTTTGGGAGCTATTTCAAATAATGAACTTAAAATTCAGGAAGTAATACAAAACTTGTATATCCAAATGTACTCACCAAAGAAACTTGAGGTGCATAGTCTTAGAACCACAAAAGAGGCATACTCACTTCTAAGGGTTCTTTCAAAAAAGTATCATCCCCAAGAAAAGGGAGCTATCCACAAAACGCTGATTGAAGCTCTATTGTCCCTGATTGCTCTGCGAGAAGCATCGAGTATAGAGGAAATTCTAGCTATTAAAAAAGCACTTGTTATGGATCCAGTGAGATCCTTAATTGACTTTTTGAATTCAAATAGCAGTATCCCCGAGAAAATCAGGAAGATAATCATAGAGTTGATTTTGGATATCTCCAAGGTATCACACAACAATTCACTATATGAAACAATGCCCCTAAGTTTACTCCTAAAGACTATTGGGAAAGTTGCTGGAACTGACAAAAGGACTCTGATTCATTGGGTTCAGGAACTCCACAAGTGGGGCCTTGTTGAATATTACCTTCATCAGAATCCAAAGGAAGTACTAAGCTTTGAAGATACAGTTCACACTATTGAGACAATAATTACTAGTGTAGCCAATTTAAAGGGGTGGTTATTTGAGGATCCAACTGAACAAGTAGAAGCTATTAAACGAGCCACATTGCGGGCTCTTGGGTTTTCCTTGAATAAACACCACATTCAGGAAATAATGAACGCCATCCAAGGCAATGCCATCTCTCAGGAGATCGAGAATACCATTCAACAAGTGTTATTCAAAAATATGATCAAACATCCGTATTTGTTCCAATTCAAGCTTCGAGAGGACATAATGGAAGGTAAATAATATCTAGGGATATTCATTCTTCTTCATTCTCGGATAACACTTTAATAAATTCCCCTGCACTAAGAGTTTTCACTTTCCCCTCTATCATGTCTTGGAGGTCTTTCTCAAGGGCCTTCAGAGTTTCTTCATCCAATTCTTCTTCAGGCAAACTATCGGCGATTAGCTTAAGAACCAGTATTCTGACTTCTTCCAACTCCTTCTGGAAATTATCTATCTTTTTAAGAAGAAACTCTAAAGTCTCCCTCACGGTATCACCCAATGAAAATATTGAGTTAATAGTTTTTCTTCATTGCTTATCATGGATATGTGGATTTGACGGCACCTTAGGGGTGTACATAATTATCGCCGAGAAAAATCTATTATATAATAAGAACAAACCCCAGCTGGTGAAATAAGTTGGGCCTTCGTTCATGGATCCTCGGGGATTATGCTAAGGATCTTCAACGACTGGAGGAGAGGGTTAGGGTTCTAGAAGAGAGGGTTAATGACTTGGCTAAATTCAACCAAGACACACTTAAGGAACTTCTCCAGCTCCAAAAAAGCCTAGAGGCCAAGGCCGATAAGCGGGAGGTTGAGAGAGAGTTAGAAAGTTTATCCAAGTTGATTATGGCTGTATATGATAAAATAAAGGAGTTAGAGGCTTATTCTGAATTTTCCCCTGGGGAAAGTTTAGATCCTGAAAGTGAGGAGATCTTAGTTTTGGACTTAATAAGGCAGGGTTACACTTCTCCAAGCGAGTTGATTTCCCGGCTTAAATTTGGGAATAAAAAGTTATATGCCATTCTTAAAAGATTAGAAGCTAAGGGTAAGCTGAGAAAGTTGAGAAAGAAACGGAAAGTTTATTACATTTTAATTGAGGATTAAATAATCCCTTAATCTAAAATTCCCTTGAGGAAAGTTTAGATTCCTTGAATCCAAAATATTAGACAGTTCTCAAATTCATTTTTCTCGGTGAGTGACCCCCAACTTATGAACGTTATGTCACCAATAACATCAGACCCACAATAAAATTTGATTAACCAATATAGGAAGAAAGCTTCTTAAGGATATTGAAGACATTAGGCGTGATATTAAAGCCTTAAAGTCAAGGTCGGTGCCTGGACACCTGCAGAAAGCTCAACTTATAACGACTATTTGAAAGGGGTCGTAGAAAGAAGCAGTTTCTTTGGCTTTTCTAGAAACTCAAACTCAACCTAAAACCCACCAAGCCTTGCTGAACGATAGAATGGTCTTCTTGGTTATCTTCCACTACTATTATAGCAGGGGTGGGGGTGTGTTAGGAAGTGGAACGCGGTTTTGGAGATCTGATATATGCAAAATTTCCATAGGAACATTCACTTCTCAAGTGAAAAAGATCGAATATTATTGCTGGAAACTTTCCAAGATTTGGAAATGATGAAAACAGAAGAAAAAGCCCAGAAGAGCAGTTAGGATTCAATACTTGTAATTATAATACTTGTTTGTGTGTATTGTTGCTGTCGTTGCTTTGTTTTGTTAACAGATAGATATAACAATATAATAACATAAAGTTACTAAAATCCTAATAATAGTATCCGAATATGTGTTCCACTTCCTAACACACCCCCACCCCTCTACAAATGTAAAGTTAAGAAGTGTGGGAAGTGCAGAAAAATATTTAAGCTTCAAAAGACATGTGAGAAGTGGACGTTTGGATCGGAAGTGGAGGGTAAAACATGGATGATAAAATGAAGAAGATTTTTCTGACGCGAAAGAGCGTCCGACGGATTCTTACCAACCCAGAATACCTTTCAGAAAGTTACATACCTCCAAAACTCTTATTTAGAGAGAAAGAAGTTGAAGAAATAGCCAGACACTCTGCTGATTTTCTCTTCTCTTCAATTGTGAAGAACCTAGTCATCCATGGGCCTCCGGGGGTAGGAAAGACAGTCGCTGTCAGGATGCTAGAACACACCTACAATGAGATCGCTACCGAGCAGGGCATCAACTCGAAAGCGGTCTATGTTTCAGCCAAGGATCTCACATACCGCAGGATCTTGTATGAGCTTGCCTACAGGCTGAGGCTTGAAGTTAACCTAGGCATGTCTGTTGCAGACGTCTACAATGCTATCGTAAAGCACATGTCTTCAACGGACTCCCAGTACCTGTTGATAGTCGACGAGATCGACAAGCTTCGGAAGAGGCCTGGAGAAGAGCCAGTCGATAACTTGGTTTATAGCCTCTCCCGCATCAATGAAAGGGCCGGCAGGATTGCGGTTGCTGTGTACCTCGTAACGAACAACGCTCGCATTGTTGAGAGACTATCAGCTCCGTCATTCTCCTCGCTAGCTCCAATCTTCCTTTACTTCAGAGCATACAACGCTGATGAACTTTATGAGATACTTCGCGACCGTGCGGAAAAGGCATTTGTCCCGGGGTCTGTTGAGGAGGCAGCCCTCAAGCTTTTGGCTGCGTTGATCAAGAGGGAGAGCAGGGATCTGAGGTGGGGCTTTCTAGTATTGAGAGAGGCAGCCTCTGAGGTGGAGGACGGAAAGATTACAGAAAAATCAATCTGGAAAGCTGCGGAGATCGTTGAGAGGAGCGTCATCCGGCAAGTGATTGCTGGGCTAGATGTTGATGGCCTGTTGCTCCTGCTGGCCCTGGCTACGCTCACCCTGGAGGGGTACAACAACATCAACAGCAGCTTGATATACATCAAATATAAGGCCCTGTGTGATGCCGCGGGTTGGAACCCCAAAACAATGAAGCACACGATTAACTACATTGGAGCAAAGCTCGAAAGTGAGGGGCTTGTGACAAGGAGGGCGGTCTCGAGGGGGCGGTATGGAAGGACACACCTCTTCCACCTCGAGGAGGATGCCTTTACTGTCCAGAGCATTACTAAAGAGGTTCTGGCTGAACGCTTTAATCTCCGCATTTCAGAGTGAGAAGAAGCTCAAGGCGATGGAACAGCCTGTTTTCTTCCTCCACCTTGGTGATAGCCGCACTTATGCTCACAAATGCGAGCAGAGTCTGAAAAATCTTGGCCTAAGAAGCAACTGTCTTCCCGGGTGGAAGATGGGGTAACTTTACCTTACTATCACCATAAGTGGAATTAAAAGCGGCATGTATTTCAGCATTCGAAAGTAGTTGGGGTATTACATATTAGGCAAAAAATGTTAACACTGGGAAGTTCCTAACCAAATTAAGGAACACTGGATAATATGTTGATTGCATCTTTTCTTTACTATTAGTATATATAATAATTATTAGAGTGCTTCACAGTAGGATAATATTTATAAAGCTCTCGGTATAACGTAATTTGCGAGTAAAACCCTTTGTTTAGGAGGTAGAATAACATTGGGGAATAAAATAATAAGAAATTTAAAGATCATCAAAACATTTATGTGTATTCAAAAAGATATATTTTTTTCAAAAAGGTTTGATCTTGTTTTACAATTAACTAGCTTGGGCTTAAATATAATCTTTATTGGTACTTTTGCAACAGTACTGACATTAGGTGTAGATATCTCCAATTATGGGACCTCAAGCTATCTTGATTATTTACTAACCGGATCAATAATACATACCCTGATATTCCTGCCCAGGGGCAGCGTTTCCATGTTTGTTCTGAGTGAGATGTTTCCTTTACTGTACAATTCACCCGCTTCGTTGATGAGTATATTTATTGGGATAAATTCTTGGAGGCTATTATGGAACTCTACATTAACCTTTATAATAGCTCTGATCTATGTAAATATTTTTGGGTTGAACATTAGCATTAATCTTGGGGTGATAGTGGTTGTTATTGCAGGTATAGTACTAATTTTTGCGCTAGATTTGTTCTCTGCGGGATTTAGACTGGCTACTAAGGCGTCTCAGGATCCATTAAACTGGTTTTTGGATGTTACCGCTCAACTTGTCAGTGGGTTGTATTTTCCTCCGGATGTATTGCCTACTTGGCTTCAGCCTCTGGCGAAAATTCATCCAGAAACATATATACTTCGTATGGGAAGGCTGACATTATCTGGTAGTTATCCGATGAAACAAATTCTGCCCAATCTTGCAGGGATGATATGTATTGCAGTTGTACTCCTTATGTTGGGTTATTTGTTATTTTTATGGGGTTTAAACAAAGCTAGAGAACTTGGTACACTTGGGCATATGTAGGAGGTGGCTTCAATGAAAACTTACATACTAGGAAAGGAGTATAAAGATAAAAAGCTAATATTAGTTATAAAAGTTGAAATAGATTTAATACAAGATACTAAACAAGAATTAAACAACAATGAAAAAGAAATATTGAGTTTGATTGTAACTAAGGGAGAAGTCACACAAAAACAATTAGGGGAAATCTTTGGAAGAGCCAAGGCGTGCAGAACTGTCAGAGAATTAGAGCAGAAGGGTTTTATAATTAGGGAAAGATATGGAAGGACATTCAAAATTCGGGTGATATAATGCTCGAGTCTGTTAACTTAACAAAATATTATCCTCCCCCAATTAAGGGGATATTTGATTTGAAAAGCATAAGAGATTTCTTCGGGAGGAGTCGTGAGAGTATACCAGCTTTGGTGGACTTAACATTCAAAGTTAAGGATGGAGAAATCTTTGGAATACTTGGACCTAACGGCGCTGGGAAAACTACTTTTTGTAAAATTGCAAATGCATTAATATTCCCTACTAGAGGTGGTTTATATATAGACGGGCATGATATAATAACCGAACATGACAAAATAAAAGGAAGCGTTCTCACAATATTTGGAGGAGATATTGATTTATTTGGGTTATTCCAATGGCGTTTAAGTGTTGAAAAAAACTTGCTTTTTGTCTCAAAGCTGTGGGGTATCCCTAAGAATGAGGCTGTCGGGAGGATCAATTATGCCTTGGGACTCCTTGATCTTAAAGAAAAAAAGAATGAATGGTATCAAAAGCTTTCTGCAGGAATGAGACGAAAGGTCTATCTCGCTTTGCCTTTTATAATTCAACCCCAGATTTTAATTCTTGATGAACCAACTGTTTATTTGGATGTTTTTACTCGAAATGAAATATTAGATGCTATCCGTAGACTTTCTAGAGAGCTTGGAACAACTATAATTCTAACTACTCACAATTTAAACGAGGCTGAGATGATATGTGATAGAGTCATGATTCTTAACAAACGAAAAATTGTAGAAGGTCGTCCAAAAGACTTGATAAGAGAGTTTCAATCTTTACAAGTTGAGAGAAAGATTTCAGCATGGATATCTGGACAGGTGGATATCAATAAGTTCGGGGAAATTGTCAAAGATATTAGTATGCATGTTGAAGGGGGTTCTACATACTTGGAATTTTACGTTGGGAGAGAGCACTTTCAAGATGCACTTAAAGTACTCTCTGAGCACCCTGTGGTAGATATTCAAATAAGTGCTTTAACGTTTGAGGAGGTATTTCAGAAGTTGCTAATAGAGAAGCGAAATGTCAAGAAAGAGGATGGGGGTAGGGATTTAGGTCTCTGAAGGTATACCCCATGTTTTTTGGAACGGTATATAGTCTCTTAACACCAAGTGTCCGGGTTTTGTATTCGGCATTTAGTTGCATGGTTCCTGGAACTATTGCCCTAACTACTGAGATACCTTTCTCTGAAATTTCTGGGGTAGTTACATCTACTACAATTGCATTTAGTCCAACATTCTTGATTTTAGATACGATATATTCATATTCGCTTGTAGGATCCACCTTGGGGTACTTATACTCAATCTCCTCGGTGTATAAAAGAAACTCAAAAGCTTGTTCGTGTTTTAGGTTGCTGTAAAATTTGAGATGATCCAAAAAAGTCTCCACTTCATGGGGGCTCAGCTTATCAGCAGTTTTATTAAAGTATTTTAAAGTTTCTCTCCCTTGGTATCCACCTTCTAGAAGTGCTTTATATATTGCATTTTCTATATTGGGCTTTGATGAGGCCCCTACCATTATTCCTGTCTTATGTTTTCGATCTATAGATATTACCATAACAGTAGGGACCTTTATATCAAGGGTTATATCAATAATGTGAAACTCTAAGCCTGAAGGGGAGAATCGCTCTTTAAAAATCTGCGATAGTTCTTCATTTTTTATTGCGATATGGGGCCGTGGAATCTTTGCTAGCCATGTTATCATAAGTGCATCTCGTTCTATAACTTCAGAAAGGGCATTAGAGGCCGCCTCTTCAAAAGTCTTTCCTGCAGATAATCCATTTGATGTTGCCTCGAAGATATAAGAATCTTTGAAAGGATACATGTATACAAAATTTGCAGGTACATAAATTTCTTCATTTGTCATTGCTATTTTTCCTTTTACCCAGCGTACTAATGTCTCTTCTGAAAAAGGAATGTATGGAAAATTGGGATCACTATACTGTTCTGGAAGGTACAATGTAAGTTCAGAGGGATGTAATGCATTGTATCCTTTTTTTTCGAGATCTTTATATGTTGCCCACAGGTAGATATCTTCCCCAGGAGGAATACTCCCACTAATTCGTTCTAAACTTTCGTAAATAGCCGAAATTATTGCTTCTTCTTTTGTAATTCCTGATCCTACCCCATATTTTATCTCGAGATCTCTACGGTACTCTTCTTTTAATATTGCAAATGCTCGGTAGCATAAGGGTTCGTTCTTTGGACCAAATTCAACGATTATCTTAGATACGAATTCCTCTGAAATTCTAAGTGCTTTTTTATACTCTCTTAATAAGTTATTATTGCTCTTCATAATATCAGAGCTCCCATGTAGGTGCTTCCGTGGTATATTGCCTGACCTGCTATGAGATATTTTTTCCCAATTTTTGATATCAATTCTATCCATCCTTTTTCCCACAAACTACCGGTTATCTCTGAGTTTAGTTTACCGTCACTCCCAATTATGTAGAGGAAAGGTTCCTCCCCTTTATCTCCTCCAAGGAGATAACTATCTCCTGTTTTTACCATGGCTATTCCAGTCCCCTGTCCATAAGTCCGTTCCCATATGAGTTTGCCACTCATTGAGAGCTTTGATAGATATACCTCTTCTCCCATCTCCCCAGTAACAAAGATTTCTCCGCTAAAATTGAACATGTTGAGGAACACAACGCCTTCAATGATCCGATTTTTTAGTATATTTCCCTCTTTGTCCACTATTGTTATGAAAGTCCTTTCACTTCTCCAGTTGCTCCATGCCAGTAAAAACCCTTCCTTGGAATATGTAATACCTGCTATAACGTCCCCTTCATCATAAAGTTTATGCCAGAGTTTATTGCCTTCTTCGTCGGTTTTGAGCAAAAATGGAAAGCTCTTTTTGTTCTGGGTAATTCCAAAAAGTAAAAAGCCATCTTCAAGTGGCAGGACAGAATATATCCCTTCATTTCCTAGAATTCTATACTTACGTTCCCAGATTTTCTTACCATCTTCGTTAATTTTCATTAAGTAACCCTTCCAGTTTTGCCCGCCTTGAGGAGTCGCTATTCCCTCAACAGCTCCTGAGATAAGATACCCATCTTTAATTTTGGTTACAAAATGTCCCTCCCAATCTTTATCTCCACCGTAGAATTTCTCCCATTCTTTTTCTCCATTAGAGTTTATTTTCATTAGCATGATTCTGTATCTTTTCCACTTTGCGCTTCCGACCAGTAAGACTGAGCCATCTCTTGTGGTTGTGGCCGCGGCTGGAGCAGTTTCTACGCCGTACTTATAAAGTTGAAACACATTAATCCCTCCTTCTGGATAGTATGGAAGCTACATATTCATTAATTAGTACCAACGGTTCTCTGGAGCAGTAAGGCAATAAATGATTGCCATTGCGATATTTTGCCATAAGAGCACACCCCCCATGGCAAATGGGTAACAGTGGACATGAGGCACATTTCTCCATTTTAGTTGGATCCCGCTCAAATATTTTATAAAAATTACTATTAAATTTAATTTTTCCACTCTTATCTATATGTCCAATCTTAAATTCCTCCTGAAGGAGAGCATCAGGACACTTATATATGTCTAAGTATGGATCTATAGCGAATGCATTATCTCGCATTAGAAAACATAACTCGAATGGTTGTGGAATAACCGTATTTACTGTCATGAAGTTACTGATATTGTCTTCTATTTCGCCTAGTATACGATAGGCATCCTCCTCTGGGATGCAATAAGGAGCATAGTGTTTAGATTCGGGGCTTTCTGCTTCCGTTCTTGCAACGGAAACTACAATATTTCCATTGTCTATTTTTTTAAGTTCATTGATAAATTCAATCCAATTCTCCTCTTCTTTATTGTTGAAATCAATGTTCATCCTAACTATTATGTTGATTGAAGCTTTACTTAGAAGCTCTAACCCTCTCATGATATCATCGTATGTTCCATTCCCATTTTTGTAAGGTCTCCTTAAATTGTGTATATTTCTATTTCCGTCTACAGTTATCTGGACGTATCTGAAATTATATCTAGAGAATATCTCTTTTATGGTGTTTTCTGTTATTAATGTTCCATTGGTTGTCATAGTGACATGCATATTTATCCCTAGTTCGTCACATACCTCTTGGAGATTTTCAAGGATAAACTTGATTACATTTTTTGCTATTAGAGGTTCTCCCCCATAAAAATCTAAAATTAGATTGTTGTAATTGGTTCTCTGCAAGTAGTCTTTCAGTGCCCTGACTAAAAGTTTTGCAGATTTAATATCCATTGTTTTAGTATCTAAACCACCACCTTGGAAGCAGTATATACAAGAAAGGTTGCATGCATATGTTGGTACAATAACAACCTGGAGTACATCATTATTTCCATAGCGAGCCTTCAAGAATTGATGCTTATACACAAGAAATTCATCGAGGTCATCGTCTACAAGAAATCCATTCTTGTGTAGGACATTGACAATATCTTTGGGCACTTCATCTAGCATGTCATTATCCAGGGCTTCTTTGAGATCTTGGTCAACAACAACCAAGGTTCCACGAAGAGTATTGTATATTGCCCATCTATTACTGTCAATATTGATAAATATATTGTAGTTGGATTTTTTCATAGTTCACACCTCCAAAATATATCAAATGATATACCAAAAAAATAGAAGGGATTTAGAACTCTAGAGTACCAGGTCTTTTAGCCCTCTTTGTTGTGCATGTCGCTGGGAGTATTAAGTCATCCATAAACGGCTTAGGTCTTTTAGCCCTCTTTGTTGTGCATGTCGCTGGGAGTACCTCTCCATCATTAAACATGTTCATTTCTATTATTTCCATTAAATCACCTCCGTTAGATTATCAAACCATTATAATGATACAAACTAAAATAAATTTTTTTATAATATATTTTAAAATCAGAGAAATTTAGTGAAATACGGTGATCAGTTAGATTTTTATATTATCAGTTAGCTTAAAATAAACATGCACATAGATGGGGAAGATAAACGGGAGATAACACGGGCCAAGATACTAGCTGGATCTATATTAAATACGTTATTAGTCCTAGCTTACCCAATACTACTTAATCAACTGGTTGAAATAATATATAACATGACAGATATGTTTTGGCTTGGGAACCTCGGAAGAGCAGAAGTTGCGGTTCCTAGTGTCTCGTGGCCAATAATAGGTTTTTTGCTAAGCATTGGAGATGGGTTTATAGTTGCAGGTTTTGCACTTGTATCACAGTACATTGGTAGTGGTAATTACAAAAAGGCCAATCGTTCAGCTGGGGCAATGTATTCCTTTATGCTTATAACATCTGTAATCACAAGTATTT
Source organism: Candidatus Njordarchaeota archaeon (assembly GCA_029855985.1). The sequence goes on along the minus strand of JAGSHR010000088.1, from coordinate 3,939 downwards.
TTGGTGTATTTACAGCTCCGTATTTGCTTCACTTCATGAATGTTAGTGAAACTGTATACTCACACGCTCTCAGCTATGTTAGGGTGATTTTCATTGAGATTCCCTTTTCTTTTACACTTTTTGCTTTTAATTCCCTTGCAATGGCCACAGGAGATACCAAGACCCCAGTAAAACTTAACACTGGTACCATAATTTTCAACTTTATTCTTGATCCATTTCTTATTTTCGGCTGGGCAGGCTTTCCAAAATTAGGGGTAGTTGGTGCCGCTGTTGCTACAATGTTAGCCAACACAGCTGGCGCCTTTGTAGGGGGTTATCTTCTTTTCACGGGCAAAGTAGGTATCCGTCTTAACATGGAGTTACTCAAGCCAGATTGGAATCTTTACTCTGATATATTTCGTATTGGTCTACCCTCAAGTGCAAGCGCCGTAACCATGGATCTCGGTAGTGTTCTTTTAGTAAGAGTTATATACACACTAGGATCGCAATATGGAAATCCAGATGTGGTTTTTGCTACGTATAGCATAATAGACAAGATAGTGGAGGCGATGTTTGCGGTACCTATTAGCATTAGCAGTGCTATGGGGATAATGATTGGTCAGAACATTGGTGCCGGGCTTTATAACCGTGCTAAAAAGATAGCTGAAACTGCAATGTTATTAAACTTCGTTATTCTTGGGATGGGAGCGGCGGGACTTGTCTTTTTCCATGCTGAGATATTTAGTTTTTTTATAGGTGATCCAGAAGTGATAGCAGAAAGCAGAAAAGCGACGCTGTATCTTATGACTTTCATTCCCTTCTTTGGAGTATATTCTGCGGTAACGGATGTTTTTCAGGCCTCGGGCCATACAAAAAACGAGTTCATTTTAAGCTCGCTAAGACTATGGGGTTTTCGCCTCCCATTGAGCTATGAACTGGGATTGTTGATGCACAATACTAGCGGGCTATGGTTGGGGATAGGACTTAGCAATTTCTTTTCCGCATTGATCGCCTTTTTATGGTTTATTAAAGGAACATGGATGAGAAAGATAATAGAGGCAGAAACCGGGACAGACAGCATTTATTCATATGATTAGCCCAGCTCTCCAAGGGCTTTATAGAGTCAATAAAGCCTTTTTCTGAATATTAGGCTTAACTCATAACCTTTGAGAGTTTTGGCGATAAGGCTAAGGTCTATGTTGGCATGTTTAAACCTCTTTCTAATTTTAAAGGTAAATAAACTGTTTTCTCCCAGGTAAAGTTTGTTGGGATCTTCTTAATATGGACTGGTTTCAACCATTTCTTAGCTTCGTTGAATACTTTCATCAACATCAGCCCGGAACGTACGTCCCACCTTATATACATTTTAGGCTCACTGCCCTAAGAATGGCCGTTATTTGGTGGGATTTCTACAAAAGTTGGCCTAGCTTAACTTAAGTGTAGAAGACAACTAAAAATAAAGCCAACGAACAAGTATGAGGATTTCGAGGTTTAGGGGGAAGTAGTTTTAGAGTCAGGGAGGGCGGGGAGGCCTGTTACATCTAAGTACATCGTGTTACATACCGTCACCAGCCTATTTTGGTGGTTACATATAGTTACCCCTGTTTAAGTGGGGATTTGCCGAGTTCTGCCAGTTTCCGTTTGGTTCTGCCGTATTTAAGTTTATCAAAGCTTTGGGTGTGATTCTCTAGTCCCAAAAGGGTTTGATGTTAGAAGGGTTAAAGGACAGGAAGATTTTGACTGCACTGTAAAAGGGTACTCGATTAATACGCGAGGCCTTGGAGAGGTAGTAGATGACGAGGAGGTTTCCGATGAAGCCCGTGTTGAGTAGGGCGAAGAACAGCTTGTATTTCTTAATCAAATCCATTTCACGCCCTCCTTGTGTTTAATGATAATGGGTTCTTAGTTCTTATTCAGCTTTCCCCTTCCTCCAGTATCTCCAAAATTCGGCTATGCCTTCTAAAGTCCTTTCAAACTCATCGCTTAGCTGATAGTAACCATTAACCTTTCTGATAAGGCCTGCCTCCTTGAGAATCTTGGTGACGACGGAGTAATGGCCCTTGTAAACGGTGAACAAATCAACGAGCCTTCCTCTCGCCTTCCGTTCTCTCTCCTCCTCAAGCCCTAGCTCTTTTGCCTTCTCGACTAGGAGCTTAGGAATGCGGGATTTCTTCTCCGTCCACTTAATGTCGTTGTAGTACTCCAGTAGGGCCTCAGCGTCGGGATAGTAAACCATCATCGCCTTAATGACGAGCTCGGGCCAGTTCTCGGCGGACCAGCCTTTGGGCATCTCTTCCCTGATCGTTTCAAGGAGGACTTTGGCGGTGATGATTCTGGCGTTCTTTGAACTCACACCGAAGAAGAGTTTGAGTAGGTCGTCCAGCCGGTAGGGTTTCTCGTTAGGTATGGTCATCTTCGCTTGCGGGTAGAACTTCCCTGGCATACTGCCATCCCTTATCGTCATAATTATATTTAAACTATTTAAGTTTTTCCATGACAAACCTAATGTTATTATGATAATCATGACCAGGCACCTGGAAGTTAGTTTTTTCTTGGACGGTTTGGGTGTGTAATCCCGGTTGTGCAGTAGGAAAAGGCAATATCCAAAAATCTTTATGACCAGCCCGGAGCAAAAACTCAGGCCCCACTCTCGTCCAAAAAGGATTATGACGATGTCTTGAGAAGTTTTCAATGGAAAACTTTTTAAGTAGTATTACAAATGTATTACTAGAGACAGAGACCTGGAGGGATGGGAAATGTATGTTGTGGCAAAACAAAAGGCCACTCAAAGGAACCCCACTAAAATAATCAGTGTTAGAATCCCGGAGTTTGTTGATAGGCAGATTGAGGCCCTCGTTGAGCTTGGGCTGTTTAAGGACCGCTCGGATTTCATAAACTACGCCCTGCAGAAAGCCCTATTTGAGATGTTTGACAAGATAGTGATATCCCCTTCGGAAGATGTGATTGAGCTCGTGCTATCACAAGAGCCTAACGCCCCTCCCACTGAGGAGGAGCTTCGGGAGGTGATTGAGAGTGTCGAGAGAGAGGTCAATTCAAAGTTTGCCGGTTCGGGTAGTGATAGATTTAAACGTCGTCGTGTCCTCCGTGTTAGGAGGGCCGACAGCAGGTCCAATGACCGTGATGAAGCTGTTGAATGATGGGAAGATTGTTGGGTACGCCTCTCCTTTCATGATCGAGAGGCTATCGGCTAAACTGAGTAGTGATAAAATCCAGGGGTACATTGCGAGGAGATTTCCTGGCGAGCTTGTGAGGTTCCGGCCATACGTGATGTTGAGCCTGTACCTGCAAAGAGCTAGGATAATCGAACCGGAAGTTTACGTCAGTGCTAGTGATGATCCCGAGGATAATGAGGTTCTGTCTGTTGCATGTGAGGCGGGCGTTGATTTCGTGATAACCTTAGACAACAAAGATATCATTAGTCTTAGGGATCCTAAGACGAAAGAGATCATAATCGAGGATGAAGAGGGAAACGAAGTTTGTAGATTCAAGATTTTGACGCCTGGAGAGTTCTTAGCTGAATTAAGGGATATGGTGGGGGTTATTTGACTGCTTTTTTTCTTTATACTGAATGCCGACTCTTACTTCAAAGCTCAAAAAACATATATCTCTATAAGAGAACAACATGGTTTTTGAGGTGATAGCTATGCGCCGGTTGTTGATTTGGTTTGTTGGTCTATTCCCGATTGCATACCTAGCTAGCGGGCTTAAGATGGTTCTTGATAGCATTGAGCCTCCATATTCAATAGGAGATTACATAGGGTACATCGTCGTTATAGGTATAGAGCTGGCAATATTAGCGTGGTTTACGTATCCTATATGGGGGTTTGTATTGTACACGTTTAGAGCATACAAAAGACTCCAAAAGAGGGGGAGACCTAGCATTTTAAAGGCACTGAAAATTGGGGCTAAACTAACATTTAGTGGGCCAAGAGTTCCTAG
>JAGSHR010000227.1 GCA_029855985.1 Candidatus Njordarchaeota archaeon | reverse complement strand
TAATAAAAGAATTCCTTCAACAAAAAATCATAACGACAACCCTAAAAAACATACCTCCGCCAATTATAAACCAACTCTACGAAATCGGAGAAATAACCAAACAAGCCACCGATAAAAACGGCCACATAACAATCACCGGTTATTTCTACAAAGAACCACTCCAAAAAATCCTCCAAAAAACACCCCAAATAAAAACAAAAACAAACGACCAAAATTCCCCCTAATGCAAGGAAATAAAAAAACTAAAAACAAACATAACACACCAAGGTGAACACGAGTGAACGGTGAACGCTTTTGCCCAAAACATATTACCGGTCTATGAAAAAATAGACCCGAAAAAACAAGCCATCGCGCTTGACGAACAATTTTTCAATCTAATTGGAAACACACCGCTTGTCGATCTGACACATCTCCCTTTTATACCCAAAAAAACACAAACACGAATCTATGCCAAACTAGAACTCCTGAACTACGGTGGCTCCGTAAAAGACAGAGCAGCATATTGGATGATAAAAACCGCAGAACAAAAAGGCATGCTAACAAAAGACAAAATAATCATAGAACCAACTAGCGGAAACACTGGAATCGGACTCACGTGGATTGGGAAATTAAAAGGATACAAAGTAATCATCGTAATGCCCGAAACAATGACTATGGAAAGACAAAAAATGCTCAAATGCTACGGAGCAAAACTAATTTTGACACCAGGAGAACAAGGAACCGACGGAGCAATCAGATTTGCTAGAAACGCCGTAAAAAACAACAAAAAACTTGTAATGCTCGACCAATTCAGCAACCAAGCAAACGTACTAGCACACTACTACACCACCGGCCCAGAAATATGGACACAAACAAACAACAAGGTAGACCACCTAGTCTTGGGCGTCGGAAGTGGAGGAACAATAATGGGAACCGCAAAATACCTCAAACAAAAAAATCCCGATTTAAAAATAATCGGCATCGGACCAACTGACGAAGCAGGAATACCTGGACTAAAAAACCTCTCAAAAAGCATGATCCCTGCAATTCTCGACCTCGGGATATTCGACGAATACATCAAAGTATCCCTTAAAGAAGCAGTAAATATGACAAGAAAACTCGCAAAAGAAGCAGCAATCCTCGCAGGCCCGAGCTCAGGAGCAGCATTAGCAGGAGTCCTCAAATATATCAGAAAATATAAGCACAAAATAAAAGGAAACATTGTAACACTTTTCCCAGACCATGGAAACAGATACCTTAGCCAAAAAGAAGTGTTCCCATAAATCACCTAAAACCCGCCTACATAACCGCCCCTTAACCCCTTAATTAAATCAAAATAAAATTTAAACCCATAATTTTTTTATTTAAGGGAAAACAGAAAAAACAAAACAATTAGAATGATTTTATATAATTAAAAAACCAAAGTTATTATTATATGATCCCGGAAAAAAAGAGCCTAATTTTTATATTTTTATTACTCTTGGTGTTATTCCAACACCCTGCAAACATAAATTCTCAACAAGAACAAAAACAGATCGTTTACGCTTCCCCCATCTCATTCACTGAAACAGATGTTTTTCAAGCAACTACATTCGCCTCAAGAGAATGGATGAGCACAATATTTGCGGGATTGTACGGAAGAGACCTAAGTAGCGATAGAGAATACCGCCCATTACTAGCAAAAAACATGCCTAACGCCCAGAAAGTCAACGAAACCGACGGAACAAAAATGATTGTTACCGTTGAATTGAAACCCTCATTAATGTTCTCAAACGGAGATCCCTTAACCGCTGAAGATGTAGCATACACATATCAACTATACTTAAACCCAAACATTAACTCCCCGTATGGCCTAACACTACAAGACGTCTTCAAAAACACCTCTAACATAGTAGTCGTGGACTCTACACACATACAATTCCGATTCAAAAGAGTAACCAGCAACTACATAGGATACATTTCTTACCCTATTGTCCCAGAAGAAATATATCACCCAGCAGTAAACCAAGGAACTTTTGATTTCTCCGACTATAATACCTTCTTAATAGGGGCCGGCCCATTTAAACTCGAAGAATTAAATCAAAACACAAACATACTGGAAGTCGACAAAAACCCATACTGGTACACAACAGGATTCCCAGACCC
>JAGSHR010000070.1 GCA_029855985.1 Candidatus Njordarchaeota archaeon | reverse complement strand
TGTTATCATAGACACAGAAAAACCTCATGATTTTTATTAATTTTTTAACAAAAATATTAAATTCTAGTTTTGGATATATTCTTTCGAGGAGTGAATAAACAATGATTATACCTGTTCGATGCCCCACATGCGGTAAAGTTATTGGGCACCTCTGGGAACCATTCAAGAAAAGAGTGGCGAACGGCGAGAACCCCGCTAAAGTCTTGGATGATCTAGGATTAAAGAAAATGTGTTGTAGAGTTGTGTTCATTACACACATTGATGCAATAGATGAAGTTATAAAGTACGAAACGAGAGTTGTTCCAAAAGAATAAGAAATATATTTTATTCTCTTTTTAATAAAGCCGCGAAATACCCGTGATCATCATGTATATCTGGATAAACCCTTAGTGATTTCTCACCATAGGGTATATCAGGTATCCCGCTTGCTCCCCACCTATACCTTTTAGTCATAGGCTCAAGTTTCCAAGTTTCAACAAGGTATTTTAACACGAATTCACCCTCCGCTGGATCCAGAGAGAAAGTGTTGAATAACAATCTGCCGCCCTGTTTTAGGGATGGAACAACATTACCAAGTAGTATTTTCATGTCCCGGTTTAGAGCTAATATCTCGTTTTCAGTGATCGTTACAGAGAGCCTTGGTCGGATACCGATCTTAGAGTTCCTGGGAGTGACATAGATTGCATCAAATGATTCTGGCGGGAACTTTAGTGTTCTGTAATCAACTATGTAAAACTTTAACTTGTCCTCCCACTTTTCCAATTTTAGTTTTCTGAGGTTCTCTTTGAGTTTAAAGTCTTCTAGATCTGTTTTAGAAACAACTTTTATGTTTTCTGACGGACCGCCCATTAATTGGACAAGGTAAACTAGATCCTCAACGTTGGGAGATACCACTAAGACGTTCTCATTTCTCTCGGGGGCTAACCACCTTAAAGCTTGTGTTGTCCCTAAAGATGCAGTATACGCATCTCCAAGTATAAATGTTCTTAGAGTTTTCAGATTTGGCATTTTGTACACACTTTCAGTTATTTCGACAACTGCCCCCTTGTGCGCTTTTTCCCCAGATGCTATCTTAGATTCTCCGTAACCAACAACATCTCCAAATCTCGTAACAACATTAACGTAATCTCCAACATTTATTCCGCTGTCCATCCTTAAGACGCCTGGCATATATAGGTTAGCGCCCAAGTATACACCCTCAGCACTCTTATCCTTGGCTATAATCTTTTTATCAACTATTGGTATGTCAAATGGCCCATCCACCTTTACCAACAAAACATCATCGAACACTTTAGAAGGCCTGATATCAATTCCAGCAGCCCGGATTTTATCCAAGACTTTTTCTGGTGTTGTATTAAGGGTGTTAACTCTCACTGCTATATATCTAGGAGGCTTTCTAAGGGCACTTATAATGCGAGCGGCTCTAAAAATTGTGTAGTAAAACGAAAGCCGCGCAACAACATCCACACTATAGTGAAACTTGCTTTGAAGCCCCCTTATCTCCCTATTCAACGGCCCATCTGTAAACACGAATCCGTCTATTGACATGTTAAACGCCCCAACTGCAATTATATTTCATTTAAGCCTTTTTCATTAATAAATCTTGTATAACGAATAAACGTGCCGACTAACCTTTTATAGAAACAACTAAAAACGAATTTTAGGGCTCAGAGCGGTGAATAAATTGAAGAAATTCGAGCCAGCTGAACGCGCAAGGAAACTTAAATATGCCATTCGAGACGTTGCTATTTTGGCAAACAAAATTGAGAAGAAAACGGGAGAAAAGGTCATAAGATTGAATATTGGTGACCCCACTTATTTTGACTTTGATGTTCCCGATCACATAAAGGATGCATTGTGCGAGGCAACAAGAGAAGGGAAAAACGCGTACACACCGTCTACAGGTATTCCTGAGTTGAAAGAAGCCATATTGAAGAGGGAAAAGAGAGACAATGGTATTAGTGCATCTATGGATGATGTTTTTGTAACAAATGGATTATCTGAAGCCATTATGGCTATTTATGCTGGAGCATTCAATGAGGGAGAAAAAATCCTTGTTCCCTCTCCAAGCTATCCACCATACATATCTGCCGCTAATTTCCTTGGAATCAAACCCGTAGAATACACTACCCTTGAGGAGGAAAATTGGCAACCTGATGTAGATGATATTAGACGCAAGATTGATGACAAAGTCAAAGCGATAGTTGTAATTAACCCGAATAATCCTACGGGAGCAGTATATGATAAAAGGACGCTTGAAGAGATAGCCTCTATAGCAGGGGAACACGATCTCTTCATAATTTCCGATGAAATCTATGATAGAATAGTCTTCGAGGGTACTAAAGCACCAAGCATGGGCAACATTGCCCCTGATGTTCCTAAGCTAATTTTGAATGGATTCTCTAAGGTCTACTTAGCTACTGGTTGGCGAGCTGGCTACATTGTCAGAGTCGATGAAAATGATACATTAAGTGATGTTTGGGAGGCTATAATGAAATTCCTGCTAATTAGAATTTCAGGTGTAGCCCCCGTCCAATATGCGTTAATCCGGGCATTAGAGGGGTCTCATGATTTCCTGAAAGATTACATCAACAAATTAAAGGATAGAATGGAGTATTCATATAAAAGAATAAAGGAGATAAGCGGTTTAAGCGTAGTTAAGCCCCAAGGAGCACTGTATATTTTCCCCAAAATCCATGACAAGCGCTATTTGGATGACTTTAGGTTCGTCACAGAGTTGTTAAAGAATTACAAGGTGTTAGTTGTGCATGGTTCAGGTTTCGGTTCAATGGGCGCTCAACATTTTAGGGCGGTTTTCCTTCCAGATAAGAAAATATTAAAGGAGGCATATGATAGGATAGAAAAATTTTTAAGTTAGAGAAAAAAAGGGATTTACTTTTTCTTTCTCTTCTTCTTTTTGGCTTTCTTAACCTTTTTGACTAGATACCTCTTTGAAATCTTCTTACCCACAAAGTATCTTACTACGAAGTAGACTAAACCAACCCCCAATGCTCCGATCCAAAGAGCGCCAAGTATATAAGGCTCAAGTATATCATATAGCGATGGCGACACCTTTACTACGTCAACCGTGAATGTGTATAACACGTAATTATCAGAATCGCGGTATATTGTTATGTTATAGGTTCCAGCACTATCTGGTCTAAAAGATAATGTGTACGTCATGTTAGCTTCTCCAATATACTCGGTCCAAATCGTATCATCTTTGGATATGTTGGCTCGGAGTATAAGACCAGTTAAGTACTTGGCAGGGTTAGTTCCCTTAACTTTCACTTTGAAGTTGGAGACTATAACTTCTCCAACTTTCGGTGTATCTGGCATTATCTCAAATGTCTCTAGGTCGATTTCTGGAACGCCAGTTACTGTTATAGTGGCACTACCAGTTGTGTTCAATTTAATGTAAGTTCCGTTTATTGGGTCATAGAGCGTTATATTCAAGTCGTATACTCCACTTGGAATATTCGGATCAACTGTTTCATTTGTAATGTATGCGCCCAATGTTTTGTTGTAAGTCATCGTGTACGTTGAATATGTTTCATTGCCCTTGAACAACTCAGCTTTAACGGTGGCGTTTTCCAGCATTGCATTAGTTGTATTCGAGTACACTCTTACTCCGACGCTGAATGTATCCCCTATTTGGACTGTACTTGTTCCAGTTAAATCGAATAAGAGGTCGTTTATTGTGATGTTAAATTTGAATAACTCAATCACGGTTGTAAAACCTGTGCTCCACTCAATTTTAGCCTTGAATGCGTAATTTGTTTGCTTAGGAAGAACTCTTGACACATTTAACTTTAGATTGACGGTAGTTGCGTTAATCCAGTTCCCTACCCCCTTGATCTCTTTACCTCCCTCTGTATAGATTGGTGTAATGTTGGCGTGGGGTATAATCGCTCCGCTTGTGTTGTAAATTAAGGTGGCATTAATTGATATTGTTTCTCCAATATGGTATCTAGTTATGTTTCCTACGATCTTGTCTAGCTTAACTGTATCCCTTATATGGATTATTGTTTCAAACCTAGTGTGATCTACGCCATGTGAGTCATTTACATATAACTCGAGTTTATAATCTCCTAGTTGTGCATCTTGTGGGATTGTTACGTTGAATTCAATCGTATTGTTTGTTAAGCTCTTATGATTTGCCATCAGGGTTTCATTAGATGTTCCTAACTTGAAATATAGGTCTCCGCTACTGGCATATGTTCCATTTTCAAATGTGACATCTACACTTATCGTTAGATTATTTCCGGGTGCAACGGTGCTGCTTGATAATTCCACGCTTATTTTATAGCCTATTCTAAAAGCTTTCAAATAGTGCCCGTAATAGTCGCTTACTAGGGGTAACATTGGTTTAAAGTTAAACATCATCGTGTAGTTACCGAAAGTGTAATTTGATGGAAACATTATTCCCTTGTATTCTTTTGTTTGGGAGTCATAGTACATTTTGCCAGTAACGTTGCTGGAAACAACGTAGTAACCTATGTTCTCTGAACCGATCTTAATCTTAAAGGATACTTCTGTGGAGTTTAGATCTATTGGCACTTGGTCACCGACTGCTATGCTAGCGCTCAAGCTCATATACGAGTAGATATCTCCTAGGTTAAATAGGGTTAACACTGCTCCTGCGATTTGGTAGATGTCTTTTACAGTTGCATTAATTGTCTCTGTGAAGTTTCCATCATCGTAACATGCTATCAGGAAATCAATTAGTCCCTCCCTATACTCGGCTACATTATAATTGAATTCCCTAAGTATATCTATAGCTAAACCTGTTTCGTATACTGTTGGTTTATCCCCCAAGCTAAAACCAGTATAGGTGGAATTCCCAAATGTTACTTCCTTCCTTAAGCTCAAGATGTAATTAACTATAGAGGATCTTAGTGTCGTTATATTATAGTTCAGGTATTTAAGGGCTTTTAGAGCCCAATATGTTAACTCTAAAGTGCCGAGATGTGAATTAGAATCAGTAAATTTACCGTTATTGTAGAAGCTCAAGATTCTATTTTCCAAGTTTAACGTTGAGACATTGTAGTTGAGTATGCTTAAAGCAATAGATGAAAAAACAATATCCTCCAAACAGATTTCACTCGAATTTAAACCGTTTAAGATAAATTCAATTGTTTTGTTTTTATCGAAGCCGTTGGGAGTCAACGAGGTTATGTTAATTAATAGGACACCGAGGCCCGTGCTCACTAATGTTGGTTCACCTTCAAGCCAATCGCGGAAACCTCCTGAATCTTCATCATAGAGGTAGCCAATGTATTTTTCTAATGAGGGGTATCGGGATTTGTAGTTATCCAAACTACCAATGAGATATAAGGCCATTAAACCCCAAAAAGTAGAGTTCGCATAGCTGTCAATCGAGTTAAACGTTTGTTTGAGACCCCCGTATTCTACCGTGTAATCTATAATAGCATAGTAAACCTCGCTTAAAGTTATGTTTTTTCCAATAACTGTTTCATCGGACCCTAACGGGTATTCATTGATGACTGTGGTTAACGAGAAAGTTCTTTCCTCATGGTTAACATTTTTTTGAATACTCACTTCTAATTCACTACTGGGTATAGGTGTTAGGGAGAGTGACATAATAGCGATGGTACTCAGTAATATTAGTGATAATACTAGATATCCCCTATTCATCTATTCACACCATCTGAAGTTGCTATTTTTCCTACCTATTACTGGTCATTCTTGATTACAAAACATAAATAACATTTAAGAGAGATATTAAGTCATATTAGAAAATTATTAAAATTATGAGTTTAAAAGAGGAATTCTCTTAAATAAATCTATCCTATTCTAAGCATATAGGAGATAGGATTCCATTCATAGAGAGGTGCATAGGTTGTCAATAATCGGAAAAGACGATGCCAAGAAGATAAAACTAAGGGTCGAAGAGGCAAATCCAAGTGACTTTGGGAGATATAGGGCGAGGCTCCCTAAAGAAGTGATGGATGAACTGGGAATAGTTACTGGTGACATAATAGCGATACAAGGAAAGAAGCTTACAGCAGCTTACGCTTGGCCTGATAGAACAAGTAAAGGGGAAAACGAGAGATTTATTAGAATAGACAGATATATTAGGGAAAATGCCGGAGTAAAAATCCACGACTATGTTTATGTTTTCAAGGCAAAAACCAGTAGAGCAAAAACCATAACGATTGCACCATTAACATCAACAACAGTAACAATGCCGCTGGAGATCAGTAGGGAAATAAAATTAAACCTTAGAAATATTCCCGTCGTCGAAGGGGATGTTGTATACCTCTCCATATTCGGTAGGAGGTCACCATTTATAATAATATCAACTAATCCATCAGGAATCGTTATCGTATCAGATGAAACAAGAATCGATATTAGACCCCGCGCTCCCAGAACCAGAGGAGGAATGGGGGTAACCTATAAGGACATCGGGGGACTAGATCAAATAATCCAAAAGATTAGAGAACAGATAGAATTACCATTGAAACACCCGGAGTTATTCAGAAGGCTTAACATGAGTCCACCTAAGGGAATACTCCTCCACGGACCACCTGGAACTGGAAAAACACTACTAGCAAAAGCTATAGCCAATGAAACAAATGCATACTTCATATCCATCAGCGGTCCAGAAGTCATGTCAAAGTACTATGGTGAAAGCGAAGAACGATTAAGGAGACTATTCGATGAGGCCAAGAAACACTCACCAGCAATCATATTCATAGATGAGATAGACGCAATAGCCCCAAAGAGAGGCGATGTAACTGGAGATGTCGAAAAAAGAGTTGTAGCCCAACTCCTAGCACTTATGGACGGTATTGAACCAAGAGAATCAATAATTGTAATCGGAGCAACAAACAGAGTCAACGCCTTAGACCCAGCACTTAGAAGACCAGGAAGATTCGATAGAGAAATAGAAATACCCGTACCAAACGAGAAAGCTAGATACGAGATCCTAAAAATTCACACAAGAGGAGTTCCACTCGAAGAAGATGTCAACCTTAAGAAACTAGCCGCGATAACACATGGATTTGTTGGAGCAGATCTAGCAGCTCTAGTGCGAGAGGCTGCCTTAAGAGCGCTTAGAAGGTTTATCAAAGAGTACAAGATCAACATTGACGATGAAGAACCAATTCCCGACGATATTCTAAAAAACTTAAAGGTTTCAATGAGCGACTTCATGTCTGCATTAAAGGACGTTAGACCTAGTGCATTAAGGGAAATATACATAGATGTACCGAATGTGAAGTGGTCAGATATAGGTGGTTTAGAAGACGTAAAGAGAAAATTAAAAGAAGTAGTGGAATGGCCATTAAAATACCCTGAGGCTTTTAAGAGAATGGGAATTGAACCTCCAAGGGGTATACTCCTATATGGACCACCTGGTTGCGGTAAAACATTATTAGCAAAAGCAGTGGCAACAGAAAGCAAAGCAAACTTCATAAGTATAAAGGGACCCGAACTATTAAGCAAATGGGTAGGTGAGAGTGAGAGAGCAGTTAGGGAGGTATTCAGAAAGGCTAGACAAGCAGCACCATCCGTGATATTCTTTGATGAAATAGACGCGCTCGCACCAAGAAGAGGCCTACACGTAGGAGATAGTGGTGTAAGCGAAAGAGTCATTTCCCAATTACTTACAGAAATGGATGGACTAGAATCAATGGGAGACGTCGTAGTAATGGCTGCTACTAATCGACCAGACCTACTTGACCCAGCGCTACTAAGACCTGGTAGGTTCGATAGACTCATATATGTACCGCCACCGGATTACCAAGGTAGACTAAAGATACTAAAAGTGCACACAAGAAATGTTCCATTAGGACCAGATGTGAACCTTGAAAAATTAGCAAAAATGACTGAAAACTTCTCAGGAGCCGATCTCGAAGCTCTAGTTAGAGAAGCTGCAATGAATGCACTTAGAAGAGATATAAACGCAAAATTTGTAACTTGGGAGGACTTCCAAAAGGCTCTAGAGAGGATACATGCTTCACTATCACCAGATCTAATTAAATACTATACTGAAGTACAGGAAATGTTCAAGCACACCATATTAAAGAGCAAGGACTTACTATCAACTATGGAGACTACCTAGAACAACCCAAAGATGATTGTTTAGCGCATGAAGAATAAATTAAATTTTAATTTTTTAGAAATTCTCCTCTACAAATTTCTTCCATTCTTGCTCGGGTATAAAATAGGGGTTCCTCGGTTCTTGATCTACAGCTTTCAATAGGTGTTTCTTTAACTCACTAAACTTGTCTCTCAATTTTTTTAATGCTTTTTCAATGGCTTCCAATGGGTCACCTTCTTTCGTCTCCAAAACGAACACCACTTTGTCTCTTAGGGGGTGCACTAACTTATATGCAACGAACTTAACGTTTTCATCTTCAAGTAAAGCCATTCTTAAGGCGTTAAATAATGTGTGAGTCTCCCCGTCTGCAGTAAATTTTAACCTATTCTCTGTTTTTTCCTCGATTTTTATTGTTAGTGGTTTTGATCTTGGTTTCCAGTATTCGTCCTTACCATAGAATACCTCAGC
>JAGSHR010000283.1 GCA_029855985.1 Candidatus Njordarchaeota archaeon | reverse complement strand
GGATACGGGTACACTGTTATTCCTTCAGTGTGCACTTGCACTTCACTCTTATAATTTGCGTCTTTAACAACGAGTTCGGGGTGTGTAGCTAGAATCATCGCTGTTTCATCTATTCCAGCATGCGCACCCATTTTCCCGAATACATTTTGAGTAACATCTTTGGCGTATATCCACCAATCAATTCTAACAGATTTTATCCCATATTCAACCCAGAGGTCGTATTGGGCACTCTTTATTATATCCGAGTTGGTGCTGTGACCGTTTAGAATTATGAATATGTCGAATCCTTGCCTTTTGTGGCTGAGTATTATTTCCTTCACGAGGTTTTTTAATGTTTCAGCTTTTATCGCTGATGATCCCGGGTAACTGAGGAGGGATCGAGTTATACCATAGAATATTGGTGGAGCGATTAATGCTTTTATTTTGGGGGCTATTTTCTTCGCTATTTCCCATGGAATGTAGACATCTGTCGCGAGAGGGAGGTGATTACTGTGGGCCTCCATGGTGCCTATAGGGATGATTAAGCGATTGTAGCCTTTCTCAATATATTCTTTAACCTTAACGTACGTCATGTTATAGATTTCTAGGTTGTCATCATTCATTGTTTAGCACCTACTTTCAATTCTTTAAGCATTTGTCCTCATTAATATTCATGATTTTGCTCTATTAAGTTAAAAACAGTTTTCTGGGAGTTCAACGTGGCCTTAGGGGTATCAGTTTTATTTTTAATTTCACAAAATTCTTTGATGATTAGGTAAGAAAATCGGTAATATGGTGTGTGAACTCAATGACAGAAATTAGGAGTAAAATTAAACTTGGTTTAGTTGTTAGTGAGTTCAACTATGATATAACAAGCATGATGCTTGAGAAGGCTATCGATCATGCGAAGCTTTTGGGCGCAGAAGTAGTTAAGGTGTTTAAAGCTCCTGGAGCATTTGATATACCTATATTTGTCAAGAAGCTTTTAGAGGAATATGATGTGGATGCTGTTGCTACACTTGGAGCAATTATAACTGGTGAAACAAAACACGATGAGGTTATAGCAGCGCAAGTCACAAGGAAAATCATGGATTTATCCTTAGAGTATGGTAAACCTGTTACCTTGGGAATCTCTGGACCTGGCCAAAATAGGATGCAGGCAATGGCTAGAATTGAATCGTATGCAAGAAGAGCAGTTGAATCAGCTGTAAAAATGGTTAAAGCTCTCAGGGGAGAGGAATAACTTAATCCAAATTTTCTTCTTTTGTGGTAAAGGTGAAACCGACTTTGACTAGGCTCAAAATATGTGTAATCGACACTACATTTTCGAGAGTTAACATGGGGGAAATCGCTGTTAACGAGCTAAGAAAACTAATCCCAAGCGCAGAGATCGTTCGGATAACAGTTCCAGGAATAAAGGACTTACCGGGTGCAGCTAAGAGATTAATAACCAGAGAGAACTGTGATGGAGTAATAACACTAGGTTGGGTGGGAAAGAGAGAGGCAGACAAGTTTAGTTACCTCTCAATGTCAATTGGATTGATCATGGTTGAAATATTAACCGAGAAAATTTTAATCGATGTGACTGTTCACGAGGATGAATCTGAAGATCCAAGAGAACTTTACAACATTGCAGTTGATAGAGTTAAGAAGCACTGCAAGAACTTAGTTGACTTACTAGTAAATCCAAGTGAATTGGTGAAAAACGCGGGGAAAGGTAAAAGACAAGGTTATGGGGATGTTGGACCCATTGGTTCTGGAAACCATTAACTAATTCTTAGTGTTTTTTTGTAACTTATATTAAACTTTTCAACATCTGATATGCGTCAGAACCATCTGAATAGTAATTGTGGAGCACCTTGATTTTAATGTAGCCGAGTTTTGTATAGAGTTTGATTGCAGGATAATTGGTGACGTTAACTTCAAGGATTACTCTGTAACAACCCATTTCCTTCAAATCCATTTCTGCTTTTTTCATTAGAGCTTCTCCGATACCTTTCCTCCTGTAATCTGGGTGTACTGCTATTGAAATTATGTGTCCCAGATTATTGGATTCAACTCTGGCTATAATGTATCCTACTATCAATCCGTTGTGTTCGGCTACATAGTAGATGTCTGCGTTTTTGATTAGCAATTTTTGGTAGTATGTAGAATAGGGGTACGGAAAAGAAGCGCGTTCTATTTTTTGGATTTCGGTTAAATCATTCATTGTGGCTCTTCTAAATGTTAAGTTTATTCTTTCTCTAAGCACCAATTTTATCACGCAGTGACTTTTCCTTGTGAATAGATTTAAGTTTATTTTAAAAAAGAATTTAACAATTTCAACCAAGAACTATATATTAAATATTCACTTTAAAAATAGTTAGCATTCCACCATTAGACGATACGGCAAGGTTTTTCCCATTTACACTCCATTCAGCGCATCTAACCGTGAAATTGAAAACTTTGTAGTGAGTACTTTGTGAATCAAATGGCTTCCACAGAGTCAAGTAACCATCAGATCTACTAATAGCCACTATCCTTCCAGTTGGGTTCCATCTTGCGCATCTAATTGTAGCATCTGGAAAAGATATTTCCCTAACCCTCTCTAAGTTATCGTAAGCCCAAACAATAACTTTTCCATCCCAGGATCCAGTAACAAAATAATTGCCATCAGGAGAGAAATCAACTGTCCTAACAGTTCGATTATGGGCTTTGATTTCCCATAGTTTTTTTCCTGACTCGATATCCCAAATTATGGTTTTTGCATCACTTGAGCCGCTTAAAATGGTGTTATCATGGGGATGCCAATCTATAGAAAAAACAGCAAATCTATGCCCTTCAAGTACCCTCTTTAACGTCCAAGATTCTGTATCCCAAATGGCTATTGTTGAATCTTCAGAGCATGAAGCCAACATTTTCTGATTGGTATTCCACTTGACACCTAAAACGGCCTCACGGTGCTGTCTCAAGGTAACTAAAGTCTTTGTATTCGCGATATCCCATATTCTCACAGTGAAATCAGCGGACCCGCTAGCAAGTAGGTTTTCATATTGATTGTAATCAAGTGATGTCACTCCTTTTTTGTGACCCTTCAATAAAATCATTGGAGCTGACTCTTCTACGTTTAATATGGAGATAGTTTTATCCCATGAAGATGATGCGACGACTTTTTCATTTAGCCAAATTGTTTGGTAAACATCGTTATTGTGAATCCTTGTGTCCATCACTTTTTCTAGATTCATTATTGTCATCTTTTGAGGAAGAGTTATTTATTGTGTTTTTGGCCTGGAGAAAATAAAAATGAATTATATGGAAAGCTGTTACTTTACCTCTAATGGTTGTCCAGTTGCACCAATATAGAAGATTGGTTTTGGTGAAGTTCTAATACCCAGCTCATTTGCTCGATTGCTAAGATCGAGGAGGATGGGCATAATGTCTTTGCCATATATTGTTTTCAACCCTCCATACTTATTGCATGAGGACTCGTTGAAATATTTGTTTTCATCTTTTCTACCGTAGGGAGCATGGATGACAATTGGAACTGGTAAACCAAGGTGTTTTCCTCTAAGACTGCTTGTCGTATGGTCTCCCGTTATAGCAATAACAGTGTCGTCAAGCACATCGAATAGTATGTCTAAGTGTTCATCAACTTTCTTTATAAACTCGGCTTTTTCCACTGGTTTCATAGAGTGAGATAGATTGTCTGTTGCCTTAATATGGAGAAAAACGAAATCATAACCTTTATTAAGTGCTTCCAAGACACCCTTGAGTTTTCCCTCAATATTAGTGTTTGGTAATCCAGTTGCTCCTTCCACAGGTATTGGATCCATACCGAGTGATAATGCTACTCCTCTATATAGGGGTCCAGCTGCCACAAAGGCGGCTTTATAACCCCACCTTTCACGAAAGCTTTCAAGTTTCCTTATGAGTCCAGCTCCTCTAGCTAAAATAACGTTTGCGGGCGGCAAACCTTTCTTTTCTCTTTCCTTGTTAATGGGGTGTTTACTTAAGAACTTGTAGGATTCCACAATTATAGTGTTAAGGATCTTAGCTGCCCTCTTAGCATTTTCTAATTCTTGTCCCTCTAAACCATAATATGGTTGTGATGCGAAAATTGGCTCCCCAATCTCGTGAGGGTCAACGTCTGTTATCTTTGGAGATAGTGTTCCCTCTTCGGGTTTGATGACTAGGACGCCCCTATGCTCCAGTGTATGAATAAATTTAGCTGGTATTCCTTTTTCACTCAAATATTTTTGAAAGTCCTCAGCTAGTACGTCCGCGTCTTTCCCTGAGATTCTACCCGCCCTTCTGTCGATTACTATAAGTTTGCCATTTTCTTCTCTAACGGTTCCAAAATTTGCACGAAACGCAAGTTCTCCCTCACTAAGATTCAAACCTGCTCCAAGGGCTTCGAAAACGCCTCTACCGGGATAATCTTTTTCGAGGTCGTAACCAAATATTGTTAGGTGGGCTGTGTCACTACTTGGGGGGACGCCGGGGGATATTGGGTACATTAAACCGCTAATACCGCTTTCTGTTAACTTATTAAAATTCTTTATCTCGCTAGCGACGCTTTCAAGGGGGGTACCGTTAAGTTCAGGGATGTACTCATCCCCTAAACCATCAAGTATTATAAGAACTGTTCGGAGCATATTCATGCCCCCGGTTGTCTCTTGAATGATCTAAACCCATTGAATTTATAACCTCCTTCAAGGAGGCTTTCGATTCTCAACAGTTGGTTGTACTTTGAAGTTCTCTCACTCCTAGCGGGTGCACCAGTCTTTATCAAGCCGGCGCTAGTTGCAACAGCTAAATCTGATATGTAGTTATCCTCAGTTTCACCGCTTCTATGACTAATAATGCACTCCAACCCGTTTTTCTTAGCGAAGTCTATTAACTCAAGTGTCTCGGTAACAGTTCCTATCTGATTTAACTTGACCAGAACGGAGTTAGCTGCTTTTTTGCTTAATCCTTTTCTTAATCTGTTAATGTTTGTTACGAAGATGTCGTCACCAACAATTAAAACTTTTTGTCCAATCTTCGCTGTTAATCTCGAGAATGCGTCGAAGTCATCTTCATAAAAGGGATCCTCTATACTCAAAATTGGGTACTTGTCAACTAACTCGACATAGAAGTCTATTAATTCATCAACTGTTAGCTCTCTTCCATCAATCTTATATTTCTTCGTGTTCTCTTCGTAAAAGTTTGATGCAGCGGCATCCAAAGCTAACCCTACACGACCTGAGTGTCCTGATTCCTCAATAGCTTTCATAAGGAGATTTAATGCATCTTCCGTTTTGCTCAATGGTGGGGCAAAACCACCTTCATCACCCACGTTAATGGCGTTTCTACCATATTCTTTTTTCAATATTTCTTTTAGTTTCATGTAGACCTCAACGCCTATTCTAAGGGATTCGCTAAATGACTCAGCGCCCCCAGGTACAATCATGAATTCCTGTATGGCTAAATCGTTTCCCGCATGCTTGCCGCCATTAATTATATTCATCATTGGTGTCGGTAACAACCTTGCATTAATTCCCCCCAAGTACATAAACAGGGGCAAACCGTAAGTGTCAGCAGCAGCTCTTGCGGCGGCAATAGAAACCGCTAAAATAGCGTTTGCCCCCAAATTTGATTTGTTTTCTGTTCCATCTAAGTCAATCATTAAGTTATCTATCTCCCATTGGTACCTAGAATCTTGACCTATAATTTCGGGCAATATGATATCCATTATGTTTTCAACAGCTTTTCTAACCCCTTTCCCCATATATCTCTTTGGATCCTCATCCCTTAGTTCATAAGCTTCAAGTTTTCCTCTTGAGGCCCCCGAAGGAACAGATGCGTAACCGATGCCTCCTCCATCCGTTAGTAACTCAACTTCAACTGTTGGATTTCCCCTAGAATCTAGAATTTCTCTAGCAATGCCATCTACAATGATGAATCTAGTGTCGTTTTCAAATTCAATTGTTTTCAAGGTTAACCCTTCTTAGAATTTTTCTTGTTGAATAATAAATGTGTCATTTAAAGGTTAGGTTTTGTTGTTGCTATTTTTCTTGCAATATAATGTTCGTGAGTTGCGAGTAGTGAGTTCCTTTTGATTTTTGGGTGATTATTATGTTGGTATAAAAAGATTAATCTTACCCGTAGAATTTGTTTGTTTTTTTGAAAAATTCGATTAAATTACAGCATATTTTTCCGTATATATTC
>JAGSHR010000068.1 GCA_029855985.1 Candidatus Njordarchaeota archaeon | reverse complement strand
GTTATGGGGCCTCCGAGGTTTATCTCCCAGTAAACTTTTAACGCTTTCTCAGGCTTATTGTTAACGATTTTAGCTATTTTCATGGATAGGGAATCTAATAGTTTTCTGGCTTCGTTAACCTTGTTTACTAGGTTTCCAATTGTCCAAATGTTTTCTAGTATTCCATATGCGCTTATTGGTAGTGGAACTGGGTAAACTGGGACACCTTTTTCGATGAGTTTTTTGTTTGTCTCCCTCTGTGCACCCGTTGTTGTGATCACTAGATCTGGTTCTAGCCCCAACAGTTTATCAAAGTTCACTTGCATGTAGCTTCCCACTCTAGGTTTTGACTTCGCTTTGTCTGGTTTGTTACAGAAGTAGCTTACGCCTACAATTTCTTCATCTAAGCCAAGCATGAACAGTGTCTCTGTAACACTTGGAGCCAAGCTTACTATTCTTTTTGGATTGTCTGGAACGTTTATCTTCATTCCGAGGATGTCACTATATACTTCCATTAGATTTCACCTCCAAATTGAAACATTCTCTTATAAGCCTCGATTGCAGCGGTTATCGGGTCTTTCTCTCCCCTCTTCACCTGCTCGAGGATATCAGAAGTGGATTCGAGTCTTTTATCAATTTCTCTTTCCACAAACCAATAAAGCAGAACGCGGGTCAAGTGTTCCCTTCTGGAATACACAGATTTTTTTAATTCACTAGTTTCCTTCAAGAAATGAAAATGTTCGTCGAGTGATTCAACGATTTCCTTCATGCCGAGTCCTGTGACAGCTGATGCTTTAATAACCTTTGGCTTCCAGCCCTTCTTATGGTGCAATTCACCAGCTTCTAGAGCAAATTTTAACTGTTGGTAAGCCTCATCTGCGTCAAGTTTATCCGCCTTGTTCACCACGTAAATATCTCCAATCTCCATCAAACCTGCCTTCAAAGCTTGAATCTCATCCCCTGCCGCAGGGAGTGTAACCACAAGAATAGTCATGGCGGCGAAGAAAACATCAACATCAACTTGACCTGCGCCTACAGTCTCAATGATTATTTTATCATAACCAAGGGCATCAAAAGTTTCAAGTGTCAAGAGAGTTGCCAAAGATAAACCACCCTTCAATCCCCTAGAGGCAAGGCTCCTTATGAATACATTCTCATCAGTCGCATGTTTTTGCATTCTCAACCTATCACCTAGAAATGCCCCACTAGTAAAGGGACTTGATGGATCAATGGCTATTACAGCTATTCGATAATTCTTCTTCCTCAACTCTGTTATTAACCGTGAGATTAATGTGCTTTTGCCAGCTCCGGGAACCCCCGTTATACCTATTATGTGAGCATTGCCACTTCTGGAGATTATATCTTGAAGTAGGGGAATATACTCTGCCGTGGGCGATTCAACGAGGGTTAGTAATTTACCGATAGCCCTTCGGTTCCCGTTAATAGCGTCTTCAAACAATTTATATGCTTCATCAATGGAATACATTTTCCTCTAACACTCCCAGGAAACATTCAACTAAAATCAAAAAAATCTGGTGAAAAAATTGTGCAACGTTATTCCGTAGTTATCCTTTCGCTCTTTGATTCCGTGTTCCCTATAGTAACCCCTTAAGCAGTCTCTTAGATATAACATATTTCAAAATCTCACTTGTACCCTCGCCAATCTCCATTAACTTAGCATCCCTGTAGAGCTTCTCAACAAGAGAATCCTTAGAGTAACCATAACCACCGTGAATCTGGACGCCTAGATCCGATACCTTAACAGCAACTCTGCTCGCAAAAAGCTTCGCGGCCGCTGCATCCATTACAATATCTTGACCCTTATCCCTCTTTACCGCTACATCATAAGTCATAACCCTAGCTGCTTGAGTTAACGTGTGCATTTCCGCTAAATAAAAACTAATCGCTTGATGCTGGGCCAGTTTTACACCAAAAGCCTTCCTCTCCGTTGAATACCTAATACTTTCCTCTAACGCACCTTGAGACAAACCAACAGATATTGCTGCTACACTCAATCTCCCAACATTTAATAACTCCATTGCTATCTTAAAACCCCCGTTTAACTGCCCAAGAATATTTTCTTCGGAAACCTCTACATTGTCAAAAACTAGTTCAGCTGTACCAGTTCCCCTTATCCCCATCACTTCCAGCTTTGAACCAACTCTGAAACCCTTCATGTTCTTCTCAACTATGAATGCCGTTATGGTTCTATGCCTTTCTTTTGGGTCACCAGTTCTAGCAAAAACAATTATAACATCCGCCTCTGTACCCTGAGTTATAAACAGTTTGGTCCCATTTAGAACCCAAACATCACCCTCCTTTTTGGCCGTTAACTTTAAATTCGCGGCATCCGATCCAGCACCAGGTTCCGTTAATGCGTACGCACCAACTATTTCCCCCGAAACCAGCTTTGGCAGATACTTTTCTTTTTGTTCTTCTGTTCCATAAAGAGCTATTCCCCCAGCCACCAAGCTTGCTTGAACCTCAGTAATTATTCCCACCGCGGGACTAACTTTCGATAATTCCTCGAGTACTAGAACGTAACCAAGAGAATCTATCCCTGACCCTCCATATTCCTCAGGGGTATCCGCACCCAAGAAACCCATCTCTCCAAGTTTCCTCAAGAGATCTCTAGGATACCAGTTTTCTTGATCCATCTTTCTTTCGATTGGGCGAACCTCGTTTTCAGTAAATTCTCGTGCAGATTGTTGAATTAGTCTGTGTTCATCCGTTAATAATTCCATCATGTTTTTCACTCTTCAAAGTTAATTTGATTCAGCTAAAAATCGAATAATTTTACTTTTTTATAAAAATAGGTAATCCAGTCAAAATGAATTAAAACACAACGCGACATGTTTTAACTAAAGCAAATCTAAACACGTCTAAACCCCATATACTCACATATACGACACTATAAATCGAGGAAAAACTCTTAACAGTATTCATTAAGATTTAGAGAACTCTAGGTCCCTAGGGCATATAGATAAAAACTAGGCAGTCCAGCTTAACAAGAGTCCATTTATTATGTTTTTGCTTGTATTGTATATTCTACAAGTATGCGTTTATACGATTTATTTTCAATCCTAGAAGCCGTTTTCTTTTCTTATTGAACTACAATTTAAATATCGGCAAATGTATTTTTACTATTAGGAAATATATTTACTGCAAATTTTTGGTCACGGTGGAGTCCAACATGAATCTTTTTGACGAAAATGCCATTAAAGAGATTAAAGAAGCCGAAGAAAAATGGGAAAAAGAAACGGTCCCCAAATCACTCAAAAGATTCCCAGAGAGAAAAGAAGAATTCAAAACTCATTCTGGAATAAAAGTGAAAAGGATCTACACTCCCGCAGACCTAAAAAACTTCGATTACTTTAAGAAACTCGGTTTCCCAGGGCAATACCCCTTCACAAGGGGAATCCACGCAACAATGTACAGGGGTAGACTCTGGACAATGAGGCAGTTCTCGGGGTACGGGACACCAGAAGACACAAATCAGAGGTTAAAGTACCTGATTGAACATGGAGAAACAGGTTTAAGCGTAGCGTTCGACTTCCCCACATTGTTGGGTTTGGATTCAGATGACCCTCTCGCACACGGTGAAGTGGGAGTTTGCGGTGTCGCCATTGACACGCTAAGAGACATGGAGATACTCTTTGATGGGATACCACTTGACAAAGTAACTACAAACTTTACAATCAATCCGCCGGCACCCATTATTCTAGCCATGTACATCGCTGTCGGCGAGAAGCAAGGAGTCCCCTGGGACAAAATTGGGGGAACCACGCAGAATGACGCGTTAAAAGAGTACATCGCCCAGAAATCCTACATTTTCCCACCGGAAGCCGGTTTAAAGATAACATGGGACCTCATAGAGTTTAGCGTCAATAACCTACCGAAATGGAACCCTATATCAATAAGCGGATACCACATAAGAGAAGCTGGAGCAAGTGCACTCCAAGAATTAGCATTCACAATCGCTGATGGAATAGAGTACGTTAAAGAGGGAATAAGAAGAGGCTACAAGGTAGACGACTTCGCGCACAGGTTATCCTTCTTCTTCGCAGTTGGCATCAACTTCTTCGAGGAAATAGCCAAATTCAGAGCAGCAAGGCGAATGTGGGCAAAGATAATCAAAGAAAAATTTGGAGCAAAAAAGGAGAGAAGCATGTGGCTAAGATTCCACACTCAAACATCCGGATGGCAGTTAACCGCACAGCAACCAGAAAACAACATAGTTAGAGTAACAATACAAGCTCTAGCAGCAGTTCTCGGTGGAACACAATCACTCCACACAAACTCCTTCGACGAAGCTTGGGCTTTACCGTCAGAGAAAGCCGTAAAAATTGCTCTGAGAACCCAGCAAATAATCGCTTACGAATCCGGAGTAACCGATACCGTTGATCCCCTAGCTGGCTCCTATTACGTGGAATGGTTAACAGATGAAATGGAAGAACGCGCATGGAAGTACATCGATAAAATCGAGGAAATGGGTGGAATGGTTCGCGCAATAAAGTTGGGCTACCCGCAAAGAGAAATAATCAATAATTCGGCCAGAATCCAAAACGAGATTGAAAGCGGAGAAAGACCCGTAGTGGGAGTCAACATGTTCGTCGAAAAAGACGAGAAACTAGAAATACCAATCCTAAAGATTAGTCAACCTGATGTTGAGAGACGACAGATAGAGAGGTTGAGGAAAATCAAGGAAGAGAGGAACAGTGAGAAAGTGAGAAAACTGTTAGACGAGCTTAGGGTTGCTGCAGAAAAAGGAGAGAATGTTATGCCATACATACTTAGAGCAGTTAAAGCATACGCAACGCTTGGAGAAATAATGGGTGTCCTCAAGGAAGTCCACGGAGAATGGATAGAGGAACCAATATACTAGGAGGTTGATGAAAGTGCAAAGAAACGATCTACTAAGAGAAAAACTAACAAGAAAGACAATCAAGGTCCTAGTAGCAAAACTAGGGTTGGACGGACATGACAGGGGAGCAAAAATAATAGCAAGAGGATTAAGAGATGCGGGATTCGAAGTGATTTACACGGGAATAAGACAAACACCAGAACAAGTTGTTCAAGCAGCAATACAGGAAGACGTGGATGTAATAGGTATCAGCATACTCTCGGGAGCCCACATGGCCCTAATACCAAAAGTGTTAGAATTATTGAAAGAAAACGGTGCAGAGGACATACCCGTCGTGGTTGGGGGGATAATCCCCACAGATGACGCTAAAAAACTCGTTGAGATGGGTGTTAAAAAGGTATTCATTCCTGGGACACCAATGAAGGAAATAGTTAAAATAATCGAAGAGGTCTCCAGGAAACGCTAACTCTAAAACCCTATTCAGCCCATTTTTAATACTCTAACTTATCTGTTTGTAGAAGATTACATCTCCCTCCTCGTAATAAAGCTTCCATAAAAGCCTTTTAATGTCCCTCCTGCTAAGAAAACCCTCAAGTTCTCTAGGCGTGTTAAACCTCTTGAAACCATTCTTTTCAAACAAACCAATAGCCGCGTGATTATCTCTTCCTGTAACCGCCCACACCCCAACAACTCCTTGATTCGATAAAAACTTTAAAGAAACTTCGATTAATCTAGTTGCCACGCCCCTCCTCCTATACAAGGGGTGAACAAAAATGTACCCGATTTGACTGTGCAAACCCTTACTAAGCC
>JAGSHR010000093.1 GCA_029855985.1 Candidatus Njordarchaeota archaeon | reverse complement strand
TCAGATGTGTATAAGAGACAGTCTCTGAGATGCGGGATTATGTCGTTTGATTTCTATGAAAGAGGGGTTTTTGACGATTTTATTAATTTCTGAAACAATTGGGTTGAATCGTTCGATATGACCAACACCAATAATAACATCATCATTCAATTGACTAATGATTTTTAATAGTTCAGTGCCTTCTTGGTATGTTAAGGTTACTGGTTTTTCTATCAATAAATTCACTTCGTATTTCAATGCTTTTTTAGCTATTTCAAAGTGTGTTGATGTAGGAGTGCTTATAACTGCAAAGTCAACTATTTTTAAAATCGAACTTAAGGAATTAGATACTCTTACATTATACTGTTCCTCAACAGTCTTCAACAGCGTCTTATTAGTGTCGTATACATAAACTTGGTCAATATCTCGGAGTTCTGAAAGAACACGAACATGGTTTTTTCCCATCTTTCCGATTCCTATTACACCGGCAATCATATTTCATCACGTACCGTACAAAAAATTTTGATACACATAATGGAAAAATGCCTCGTTTTAAATTTTTGTATTACAATGCTTTGTTGAATAAATAAATTTCGAGTCATCTCTTATTAACCTGTTTTTGCTACGTACTCCTCCTACAGTATCGTCTCAACCCGAAATAACTCTGTTATAAAGCAAAAATAGGAATATCGCCTCCCTTGCCATTTGTCTCGGCTTATGCGCCCTTACAACCTCGCCAAACATACGTTTTACCGCCGAAAAAGCCCCTTCCACGGCCCATCTGTACCCGTAGCCAGTCTGCTTTTTCCACTCCCCGTATCCTAGCTTCTTAATGGCCCTTACGACTTCAGCCCGCTTAGGTGACCCTCTAGCTTTCGTCGATGCATCCTTTCGTACACGTATCACGGGTTCGACTTTTGCTTCGTCCAACATGTTAAATATCTCCTTTCGGTCGTATGCACCGTCCAGGTATACGCGTTTTATCCGATTTGGGCTTTTCACATTCGCTCTGGCCATATCAAACAACTGCTTGAAAACAGCAGCGTCGGTAACTTTCTCTTCCGTCACACTTACAGCCAAAACCTTACGCCGCCCCTCTTTTCCCTTCGTTGCGTCTACTGCGATATGCACCTTTATCCATCCTCGGTAGACTCGCCACTTCTTACGAATCCAATCTCCTCGGTTTGTAACTTTTATACCGCTACTATCTATCGAGATTGCTATAGTGTCGTTATCGTCATCTTCTAACCATTCGAGGGGTAACTTCATCTTGACAATTCTTTTTGCAATCGTAGAATAGTCCGCTACCCTTAATGCGGGGATATATTTATTCAAGCTCCGCAGAATCCCTTCCAATGCGCGGTAAGGAACACGCATTGCGTGGTATACTACGGCTAGGAATAGAATCATCGATTCAGGAAACTTATAGGGGCGTCCTCTCTTATTATCGTTCATGGACGCTAGCTCTTCATTCCATGAATCAATGAACTCCAGGGAGAGAAATATTTCGCCTCGTCTAACGAGTTGTTCGTTATACTCGCTCCACGATTTACCTGCAGGCATAACCGAGCACCAGGACGCAGATAACACGATAAAATATATTTTTGTCGGTTGAGTGCTATGATTACGTTTTATTCAACAAAGCATATTACAAAAGAAGGAGTATGAAAAGATTACAGTTCATAGTTGTGGGGAATAAACTCGTTTGTAATTTCTGTGTATCTCTTTATCATTGATTCTATGAATGTTTTTTCTTCAGGCATATTAAGGAAATTATTTTTAATCCGTGTGATGTATTTCTGCTCTATTGCTGGTAATTTAAGCTTTTCTTTGTTTTCATCAATAATATTTATAGCTTCAAGAGCAGCATTTATAGCTCTTTCATAGAAGGACTCTGCACTAACGATCGCTCTTGCAATTCTAACTGAACTCTCAGGGGAAAGTATCAATGCCTGAGGGTCTTTGTAGATATTGCTCTTAACAATAAGGTCCCTTAAGAGTTGCTCTTTATTTTCCTTTAATGCCATATTCATCAGTTCACAGTCGTAATAAAGCATTTCTAGGCAAACAGAGGGTCCCATACCACCGTACAATTTAGTATACTCAATAGATTCATTTGACCACAAATCTGCTACTGCCATTGGAATGTTACCAATTAAACTAGAGTGAGCACAAGCAGCTGTTTTTCCTTCCATAGACATAGGATATCCTGTTATAGCCTTGATTATCGTATTTTCATAAGCACAGTCTTTCCCCGGGCCAATGCCACCGGCCTCGTAAGAGGCTAATGTTCTTACAGCGGATATAGCTCTGACAACAGCTGCAAACACATGAGATATCATTCTTTTTGAAAAACCACCAGCAAGAACCATAGTGCTATTAGCATGTGAACAAGCAGTATCACCAGTAGGTATTGCTTTGCCTTTAACTATTTCAGCAATTTTATTCCAAAGATATTCTACATCAATACTAGCAACAATACCAGTAGCAAAGATTACGCCTTGAATATCTCCTCTAACTACTGCGTTAACAATCAATTCTTTTCCGCCGTATGATTCTATACAAACAGCATCTGCTCCATTTTCTGCGCAAGCTTCAAAAGCGTCGAGCATTATATTTAGTTTTTCTCCTCTCAGGCCATCTTCGGTAACATTTCGAATATCTGCGATAGTGACTCTTAATGCAGATTTGATTCCATACTCATCATAATATTTCTCCATAAGTTCGCGATGCACCCTAGTTACCTCAGCACCCAAACTTACGTTTTCTGTGAGAAGAAATGGATGTTCCAGCTCAAGTTGAAGCTTATTAACACCCAAGTTAGCGGCTCGCTCGAAAATATCTTTAACAATCTTCCGATAAGTTTTGATAGTAATTTCCTCATTTTTCAGCTGCTCTGGCTTTGGGAAGTACTTTATTTCTGGAATTACAGAATCATTCCCTACCTCTAAACCAAACCCATAACGAATAGGATGTTTAGATTTTCCAAAAATCAGTTCGTTAGCACTTGAATAAGACAAACGTCTAAATGGACTACGCACTATACTCACCAGTCTAATATTAACGTTTGTCATATTATAACATTATTATATTTTAAGTAAGTAGCTTTATGGCGGTAGAAGCCAAAAATGAAAAAGTATGAAAAATTACATAAAGTAAAATTGAAATATTCAAACAATAATGTAGTGAACAAGGATAGGGCTAACTTGAAAAGGCTTGTATCATGAGAACAATGAAAAAACGCGTCTATCATCTTGCTTTAATTTTTGTAATTCTATTAGCCTTTACCTCAGTTAGCTTAGGGGCAACTCCTATCAACTTAATCAGAGCTAACGAGCCTATTAAGAAGAATACGATTGTAATTTCTGGCGATTTGATTGTAAAGAACCAAACTGTAATTAAAGAACAAGAAATCATCATAACAGGAAATATAATTATCTACAATGGAGGGAATCTAACACTTGTTAACTCACGCGCAATGTTTAGATTACGATATAACGGGGAGTTCGGTATTTTAGTTCAGCAAGGAGGTGCACTAATAGTCTTTAACAGTACAATTACAAGCGAAGACGAGAATATGAGATATTACATACAAATAAATCAAAATGCATCCTTTGCTGTCCAAAATAGTACAATAGAATTTGCAGGGTATACTGACGAAGAAGACTGGAGAAAAAGCGGCATTTGGATAGCAACCAATAATGCACGAATAATGAACTCCTACTTTATAAACAATTATGCAGGAATCTTCTTAGATAGAACGTCGAATGTGATTATCGAAAATAATTCTTTTGAAAACTGTGGAATTTTGGTAAATGGATACGATATCCAGCATTACAATCACACTATTACTAAAAATAAGATTAATGGGAAAGAACTGATATATTTGTTCAACGAAAGCAACAAAATAATAAAACCAGAAGGACCAACATTGATTTATTGTTCATCAAACATTACACTACACGATGCAAATATTAACTTTACCGTGGTAGGAGTAGACATAGCGTTTTCTGAAAACATAAAAATTCTCTCTGCAAAAATTGGTAACGCGACATATTATGGAGTAAGAATAAAAGATTCAAAAAACATAATGCTTACTGATTGTTTGATTTATCAAAGCAAATATAGCATATCAATAGTTGATTCCAAGAACATCACTACCTCGAAATCTAATATCGAGAATAGTTTCTATGGGATTTTCTTACAAAAATCAGTTAATTTTAACATTAACAATTCAGAAGTTATCGAAAACGAATATTATGGACTGTTCGCTATTAAAACAAACAGCACTCATATATATAACACAACATTTAGAAAAAATTTGTATGCTGTGAGATTTTTAGATTCAACTGACATTACAGTGTGGACCACGTTTTTTGATAAAAATACGTTTTATGGTATTTTCTTAGAACATTCTAATGGTGTTGAGATTAGGTACAGCAAATTCTACAGCAACTCATTCTCTATAGATATACGTTACTCGCATTCTGTTAACATTACAAATTGCTTCATTGCGTTTAATGAATTCCACGGAATATACACAGCAGATTCAAAAGATATTCAAATTTTGAACTCAACCTTTTTTGAGAACCTAAACGGAATTTATATTTCAGAATCGGTGGGGGTTACCGTTTACTTTAATAATTTTATCGAGAACTCGATTCATGTCTTCGATAATGACAATAACACATTTGACAATGGAAAGATTGGTAATTACTGGAGTGGTTCAGGGATAAATGATAAAAATGGAGACAATATCGGAGATACACCATACGAGATACCAACAAATTCTGTCGATAGATATCCCTTAGTAACTCCAGTTAAGTTAGAAAATAATCCGCCAAAAATAATCAAAATAGTGCAACATCCGATAAATGTTACTAATTTGGATAATGTCATTATAGTAGCCTACGTTACCGATGACAGTTATCCAGTCGAAGGGATTCTGCAATACTCAGACGGTATTTCTTATCATAATATTAGTATGACCTTTAATAAAAGAGATATCTCATTTTCAGCAGTATTGCCTAAATTTAAAGAGGGGATGATTATAACCTATAAAGTTCTCATAAGAGACATTTACAATAATTGGGGTTCGTCTAAGGCCGTTTCCTTTAAAGTTAGGGCAAAGGACATAAATCCGCCACTTATCATTTATGTATCGCAGACACCCGAAACACCTAATGAGTTACAAACAGTTATTGTAGAAGCTCAAATAAGTGACGAGAGCAATATAAAGAAAGTAGTACTGATTTTCTCAAACGGAAGTGCAGTCAACAGAGTATCAATGCGATACATAAAAGAGAGGGGGGTGTACGTTGGAGAGATACCATCATTCCCAGCAGGAACCGTGATTACATATAGGATATACGTAGAAGATGAATGGGGAAACTGGAATATATCTAAGGAATATAAATACGTAGTAACTTCTGCATTGACAACAGAGAGATCATCATTAAAAATAGCAGGAGATATAATCATCCTAGCAACGCTACTTGCAATTGTAAGTGCGGCATACTGGAAAAAGGAAGACATCACAGCATGGCTCAAGGCAAAACTTCCCAAATTACTAATTAGAAGAATGAAAAAACTTCACTAAGGACGAATCAATCTACGTATCATTGAGGGTATCGCTTTCACCTTTGAAATCCTAATAGTTGAAAGAACACTATTAATTTCAGAGATGTCACCATCAGAAAGTTGGAAGTCGAAAGTCCTTGCTATGCTTTCGACATGCCCTTCATGCTTTATACCAACAATAGGAAC
>JAGSHR010000179.1 GCA_029855985.1 Candidatus Njordarchaeota archaeon | reverse complement strand
TAGTTAATTTAGAAAATATGGCTAAATTATTTCGGTAGGGTGTCAAAGTTTTCTTCAGCCTTAACAACTTTTTTACATGAATCGAATCCTTGGTGGTATGGTAAAAAACTGATCTTTCCAACTAAAAGATGGGTTTACTACGAGTTAAAAGATGTCATAATGAACAGCAAGGAAGCTAAGGCTTTATTACTTTTGGGTTCCAGAAGAACGGGAAAAACAGTCATATTGTATCAACTTGCAATGGATCTTATTGAAGAGGGTTACTCTGTTCTATATGTGCCTGTAGATGAGCTTGTTGTTAGGGATATTGGAACAATTATTAACGCAGTTGACTTATATTTAAAGAGTGAGCGGAACCAATCAAGGGCAGTTATCTTACTTGATGAGGTTCAATTTTATGAAAGGTGGAGTTTGGAGGTTAAAGCGCTTATTGATAAGTTTAACCGTAAAAATGAGGACATCAAAATTGTTTGTACAGGTTCATCAGCATTGGGATTAACTATTGGTGCTGGAGAGGCGCTAATCGGTCGTGCATCGATATATAGGATCTACCCAATGAGTGTTATTGAGACTACATCAATGGTAAATAGAGAACCGAATCTCTCTGAGTACATATGGCGAAAACGTAAAAGTATAGTTGAAGATATTTCTCGAGGGAATCTGAGCGATGTTGTGAGGAGGTTATATGTGGATTTAGGAGTAACCACGATTAATAAAATAATGAAAAATTTGAAGTTAGCCTTATCAATAGGGGGACTTCCTGAAATAATAGATCTATATAATCGTGGCGCAGATTACACAGAACTTGTAAAAAAAGTTAATGAAATCATTGACTTAGTTGTGCTCAGAGATATTTTGAGGATACAGAGACTCTACCCAACAAACTATAAAATTGAGCCAGAAGAGGCTTACAAAATCATTAAACTCTTACTATTTAATACGCCACTCATAACATCTTACAACAACTTATCAAACGAGATCGGAGTTAACAGACAGAAAATAAAACTCGCCATAAATTTAATGAAATACGCCGGTATCTTGGGGGTCGCTCAACCATACTCAAAAACGCAAATGATTACCACAAGAAAAAGAAAGTTCAAAATCTTTGCGATAGATAATGGATTAAGAAACCTAACAAAGGGCTTAACGTGGAAAACGATTACTAGCAACACAGAGGAGCTTGGGCGAACACTTGAAAACTTTGTGCTATCAAGGACACTCCCAATACTCAATGCAATGGGATACAACATGCCAACACCACACTACTGGGAAATCAAAAAGGGTAAAAACACTTACGAAGTAGATGCGATAATCAAAACATATAATGAGACAATAGCTATTGAAACGAAAACCACAAGGAGAACGTCTAAAAGTTTAAACCAAATAAAAAAATATGACAAGAATATTATAGTCCACGAAGCAATACTAGAAGAGCCTGAAAGCCTACTGCCCCTACTAATAATTTAGAAATTTCGCGTTTTATCGCGCATCGATGTTAAAGTAGAACTACTTTAGATGGCATATACAGTTGTCTTAATGAATAATTTTGTTGCTTCCCAGATTGATTTCTTTAATTTTTTGCCATCTCCCTTATTTATAGCTAGAAGTTGGTTTGTCAATATTAACAGTGATTTCTTAAGTTGTTTTTCTGTTTTTTCTCGTTCGCTTAGTTTACTTTTAGCAACGTTGATTAACTCAATTATAGTGTTCCTTAGAGAGGACAGTGATTCACTCTCAGCTTCGATTGTTAATGGTGGATCCAAATACCCCTCGAAGATAAATTTCCTTAACGCATTGAATATATCCCACTCTAGCTTTCCAGCGTTCCTCTTCTCTAGTATCTTCTCCACGTACCCCTTCGTCATGTCAAGTCTCCATTTAAACGTTTTTGACGAGATATCCAAAGGCGACCCCCTGTCAACGTTTTTGAAAATAAAGCCTTCCCAAACCTCCCCATTACATGTCTCTAAAAATTCATCCGCAAGTTTAAGTAGTTGTTCAGAATTCCATTTCCATTGAGTCGGACTGTACCGTAATCCATGTTTAACCGCTAAGT
Source organism: Candidatus Njordarchaeota archaeon (assembly GCA_029855985.1). Next base: position 8,207 of record JAGSHR010000179.1, on the reverse strand, counting down.
TCCTAACAGTGTTTAAGTCAACAAATTTTCCAGTTATAACATCGTAAACGTCGAACAAAATATAATCAATTGGCGCTCCAAGATATTCATCCCACCAGTTAGGGCAGATTCTAACCAAACTCTCAGAACCAACAAGCTCGCCGAAGAGCAAGTATCTTCCATCCTTTGAGGCGTCCATTAGTGATTTTCCAAGTCCAATTTTCTTCACAGTTTCATATGGGCGCCACTCCAATATGTAGCCTCCTCGAGTGAAAGCAAGGAGATTATCCTGCAGATTAATGAATCTAATATTGCTCCCGTTTGCTTTCCACTGCGCAACAAAACCGTTTGGGACATCGAACCTAGTGATTTTTTCATTCTCGCGAATCAGATTGACATAATCCAGTTTTGGGTAGGATGGAAGCCATAACACCTTCTCTCCATTAAAAGTCACTTTGATTGCTCCGGTTTTTCTTCTCTCAAATTCCACATTGTTCAGCTTGTCCTTGAGTGCATTCCATGTTTTAGAGTTTGAAGCATTAATAATAGAAGACAAATTAAACCACCGCAAAGCACATAACAAGAAAATAATTATCAAGAAAAATAAAAGTAGGCAGGTATTCAAGGAGATCCAATTGAAGGTATATGTTATTGTTAACCCATATTCACGACATGGGTATAATCTAACTCAAGCAAAAAAACTGGCAAAAAAACTAAAAGAAAACAAAATTAGATTCAAGTTTAAGTTCCTAAAGCGAAGCGAGAAAATTAGTGGAGAAACACTGAAAACATGGGATTACGATTACCTCGTGGTAGTAGGCGGGGATGGCACAATAAACTCAACAATAAAAGCAATGATCAAATCACGCGTCAACTTCCCAATTATAACACTCTTAGGGGGAACAGGTGGAGAACTACCAAGGTACACTAACATTTTGAAACCAGAACACGTCATAAAAGCACTAAGCATACAAAAGATAGTTGAAATCGACGTGTTCAAAGCAATAATCCACAAGGAGAATAATGTCGAAGAACACGTGGTAGTTGCAAACATGCAAATAGGGCACTTTGCTCAGAGCATAATGGAAACCCCTTTAACAGCTAAGAAAACCCTCGGAGGAAACGGCTACATGTTCGGCGTCATAAAAGCGGCAATAGAGAGAAAAGACAAAGAAGCAAAAATAACAGTGAACAAAAACACGGTGCATATGGGGAAGACCTTCACAGTTCACTTGGGCAACTTAAAAACAACGAGAGGCGGGATAAAAGTGACACCGCTGGCAAAGCCAAATGATGGAAAAATCGACGTTTTAATCGCAAAACACCTAACGCCTATACAAGCCCTAAAAGCACTACCAAAAGTTTTAACAGCAACCCACTTAACTCACCCAGCAGTAATATACATGCAGACAAGGGAAATCAAAATAACAACAATAGGTGATCACACAGCAATAGATGGTGAATACATTGGAAAAATAAACGCAGCAAAAATCACTCACACAGATAAAATAAAGGTGCTCACAAGAACAAATGAATAACCAAGAACTCAAACACCAATAGCATACTTAAACACAGCTAGGAAGAATTCTAAGCTTATCCACGAGTCTATCCTTAACAAGTTTAAACATCAAAGCGAAAATGAAACCCAGCAAAACACCAAAGAGCACATCGCAAGGGAAATGCACACCAACATAGATAACCGTAAAACCAAGCAAAACCGAGACTAAGAACAAGAACCATGACAACTTTGAATCATGTTGATCAAATAACACGAAAAAAGAGATGCCGAAAAACAACGCTGATGTCGTCGAGGGAAACGAATAGGAGAAAGCTAAGAGTTCCGGAAAAACACGAGCTGAGAGAACCTCAAATGGTCTTGGACGCTTAAATACATACTTCAGAATGTCACCAACGAAATAGGAAACCACCCCTGAACCGAGCGAGAATAACCCAGTGAATCTCCACCTCGAAACAAACAACATAAGAAATGGTGAAAGCAAAAACAAGAGGAACAAGGGAATAAAAATCCTTAAAACAAGGAAATCAGTGATGACGTTAGCTAGCCCGTGATTAATAACCATGAACAGCGCATCATCACCGATTGCATAACAGCAAATAAACAAGAGGAACCATACAGTTAAAAAGAAAAAAATTATTTTGCCATTTCCTTCGAGAAGATTCCTTAAGGCCTTCAATACTCGCACTCTCGAAAACTAGAAATATTGTTTTTTCATTTAAGAATTTATGAAGCAATATTCATCTTATTAAATAAAGTGAGTTATAAAATAGATGTTGTGAAATATTTAAAAAAGCTTATATTGGAAAATATTGTTCTATTAATGTTAATAAACTGCGTTTAACCAGCTAGAGTATCCCTATCCTAGGTAAAATCAATACTCATATGTTAGGTTTTAATAAGCTTTAACGCCTATAATTTTAATGTATCGCATTGAATACGATAAACGCACAAAACGAAAATAAAACGGTGTTATTATGGAATTAAAACTGGTCTACGTTGCAATATATATAATAGTGATTCTATCATCACTATGGCTGACATACAAACTATACAAGCTCCACAACGAACTACAACTAAAAGGGTTCAAATATCTTATAATCACATTAGCGGGTCTAATAAGCTTCTCGATTCTCTCCATAATCGACTACTACAGCGAAATAATAATTAGAGTAGACAGCAAACCATTCTACGTTTACGACTTCATAATGGTAATATCCCTAATAATTGCATTTCTCTCCCTATTTTACCTAGCAGAAATCTCACAAAAAGACCACATAACATGGCGATTCTACACGGCAATATTTCTCGCTGGAGGGGCTCTAGTAGCAGAATCCCTAGAACCAATACCTATGAGCTACATCTTCAGCTCAACATTCGAGGTAGCTGCAATGATTCTACTAGTCTACGTAATTTACTCCTATGCTAAAGAATTGAAACCATATGTAGTAGATTACAAATACTATATAATAGGAACCACAGGTCTAGCGCTACTAGCATTATCACTGATAGTTGGCGTATTAACACAACTAACTTACGCATTTACTCGCGCAGAAGTATATGGAATAATAAGCGAACTCTCAACAACAATCACTATAGGGGGACTATACCTAATAATATTCGCAATAACTCTAAAACCTCTCTCCGTCTTCGCAATCCTAGCAAAACCAAAAGCCCTAATAATCTTGACAGATGAGGGGGACCCACTATACGAGTACTACTTCGATCAAAACCTGTCAAACATAGAGAGAAAAAACCTAAGGGACCTAATAATAGGTGCTTACATAACAATCAAGAACATGCTAAAAGAAGATACCTATATACAAACAGTTAAAACCAACAACTTCGCCATAACGGGAACAAGAAAAGACTCAACAGTAGCATTACTATTAACCGAGAAAACAACAATAATGGTGAAAAGCATAATAGAAACAATCCACGAAATATTCGCCAAAGAACTAGCAAAAGAACTAACAAGCAAAGAACCAAAAACAATCAACATCGAAAAACTAGGAAAATTCGACCACGTAATAAAATACTACCTAACACAACTCATAAGATGAACTAAGCAAATCAATCGCGTTAATCTATACACGTTTTTATTTTATTTGGTTATAAAAACGCTTTCAACACTATCTAGTTCTTCTGAAACTTCTCGGAGACACAGCAGCAGGAACTCCAGATACTCATACTTTCAACACTATTTAGTTCTTCTGAAACAAAAGAGTAGAAAAAGTACTTGTTATCTGTGAATTGTACTCGCCTTTGTTATTTGTGCTTGGTTAACAGATGGAAGAGAGCTTATTTGCGGGTTAAGATTATTCACAAGTATGTTTTTTGTATAGGTTTATTTGACTCAATGGTAACGTTTGTAAAACTAGTGGTTTTTCCGTTTACATTCTTCAATTAATGAGGTTAAGAACAATGGTTCCATCCAAGATGTTAGTATCTGGATATTAATTTTCCAATAATCTAGTTGTTTTGAAGGTTTAGAATGATGACTTTTGGGGATTCGAAAAAAATATTAGAGTGTTTTAAGGGTATCTATAAAATGGTTTTAAAAATTGCAGATGTGCTATCTTGGTAGATTGTGGTTTATTTTGGATGGTTAATTACCTCTTATCTTGTTGTGATTTTTCCATATGAGTAGGATTACTGCTATTAGTGCAATCAATGTTATGGTTATGGTGGCAGTGATGGTTTCATTTGTCAGTCCATTTCCCGATTGGTTTGGTATGACTTTAAAGATAATGGTTTTGCTCTCATAGTTTCCAGCTTTATCTACCGCTACAATTTTCACAGTGTATGTACCAGTATCATTGAACCTGAAAACTATATTATCTGTGCTACCAGGTAAAACTCTCGTTAAAGTGTTGTTGACGTATACTTTTATGTTTTTGACTCCAAAGTTGTCCAATGTAATCCATTTTATTGTCACGATCTTGCCTGCACATATTTTGACTAGCGATGAGTTCAATACCACTAATAATGGTTTTGTTTTATCAATGGAGACAATCCATGTCTTTTCGGCTCTATTGTTGCTTAAGTCTGCTGCTAAAATCTTGATTTCCCATGTTCCCTCCGTTGGGATATCTATATTAAATTTGCCTGTTATATTATTGGACTGGAGTAGCTGAGTCCCATTTAGGAGTATCCTCACCCAGTAGAAGTGATTGTCACTGATGTTCCACTTGATAGTCAATAAACTATTAACTGTGATGGTGTTATTATTCTGGGAGGCTATTATTGTTATTTTAGGGGGATTATTGTCTCGGTAAGCATAGCAGTAGACTAGTGGGTACCTGTCGAAGCTATCGTCGTCAATTTTGAAGGGTTGATCCCATATGCCGTCATCGTTGGCATCGACGCTCTTATAGTTCCCCCAGTAGTTTCCTATTGTACCGTTATCCCACCTGTTTATCCCTAGATCGAGTGGTAGTTTATTGTATTTAATGAAGCCGTTATTGTATATTATGCAGTTGAGGGTCATATTCAATACTATTGGTGTTTCTGTGTGTTCTAGTAGGTTTAATGTTACGTTAACACCAGTTGAATTATACAAGTATATCCCTGCATCTCTTGCGTAAGAAAAATTGTTTTCTGATATGGTTATATTGTATCTTCCAACCACTTTTACTCCAATTCTCATCCTTGAAACGTTGTTTTCCCTTATTAACATGTACCCATGAGTACCACTAATAGTTTCTACTTGTATCCCATATGTGAGGTTTTCAACGTAGTTACTGACTATCTTGACTTGCACGGTATCATTTGTGTTGATAAAGAAGTACATGGCACTTGTGTCATTTGTTCCTTCATCAGTGTTAGCGATAATATTACCAATGACCTCAATGTTATTTCTACCTAGCTCTCCGCGTGACGTTAGGTAAAACAGCATAGCTGTATTCACTCCCTTAAAGGTGTTGCTCACTATTTTAATGTTCTTTGTGAACAACAGGTATGTTCCCCATGTTGTGTTAGTGAAATAATTATCAACTACCAGCGTATTTGTTGCAAGGGCTAATAATACCCCAAGTTGATTATTCTTTACTATGTTTTCTTTAATTACCACATTTTCTGTTTTGTGTAACTGTATTGCAACTTCTGAATTTGTGATCGTTGAGTTCTCGACTGTTACGTTCGTTGAGAACCATATTACAAGGCCTCTGCCTGCCCCACCAGTATTCGAATTTGTTATGTGTATATTGTTTGAGCGCACGATCTGGATAGCGTAAGCATTTATTTCTTTAAGGTTAACACTCTCAGAACCAAGTATAATTAACTCTCCTAGATTTAGGCCCCTCATACTAGTACTTATTAACCTTGTGTATAGGGAAATAGGCTTGTCGTTCACTGTGTTATTTGAGAAGTATAAATAACTAGAAGTCAACTGATCTGTAGTGAAATCAATGTAAATCAAGTTTCCATATAGCTTATTGTTCTTAACTGTTACACCCGTATTGTTGTAAATATTTAACCCGAAGATACCATTATCAATTATCACGTTATCACTTATCGTTACTTCCCTTGATTCTCTGACTAGCGCGCCCCTAACCTTGCTGTTGGCAATATAATTTTTGGATACTGTTACATTCGTTGAGTACTCCACCCACAGCCCATAAGTGTTATTCCATATATAATTGCCAGTTACAACGACATTTGATGAATTACTTATATCAATCCAAGCGCGGTGAATAGAGGAACCAGAAATGAAAATGTTTGAAGCGTTGAATACGTTAATGCCCATGCCGTTAAACTCACTGTTAAGGATTTCAACGGTTTTTCCGTGGATATTGGATATTCCGAGCGCATCACCAAGTAAAACTATTCTTGTGTTTCTTAAATGTAGATCCCCTTGAACAAAAAGGAAAGAAAACGGGTAATCCTCCTCACTAATGAAATATAAGGTTGAATTATATGCCGAGAAGTCGCCGAATATAAACAGACTCCCATTAACCAAGAGTACCGTATTGTTAATTATGTAATTAGAATTTATTATTTCGTTATTGCCCACAGAGGTCTTTATGGGGATGTTGACTGTAGGGTCGCCGAAGTAATTATAATCTAGGAGATTCCTAATTGTTGCATTGTATATATCGAATCCCTTATCATGTATATAATCGAGTTTTGCTGCAAAGAGGGCCACCGCTGGGTTTGTCTTGGATTTATTAAATAATTGTTCGAAGAATCGATATGCTAAACCTTGATCATAATATCCACCGTCTGTTCCAGGATCCCAAGAAATACTATAATAAGAAATCCTTGTGCTAGCGATTACACCTATAGCAATAGATTTAACCAAATATTCCGCTAGGCTATCACCATAGGTTTCATAATCAAATGAACCAACTAAGCAGGCACTTAAGTATATCAAGGGAGGGGTATCGGTTGGAGATAAACTGCTTTCTGTGTTCAAATAGGAAATCCACGTCTCCTCGCTACCACCATCATCGAGATCATCACCATCTGAATCCAAAACCCAAATCCTCCTATATATTCCATTGTGGTTTCCATGACCCCCGAGATAGACAACGAGTGATCCACTATATAATGTATTAACCAAATTGTTTTCATTTAATGGCAAGTCATAAGTATAATTACTTGGATCTAATCCCGATGTCTCATACAGTCTAACATATGTTTTATTTAGTGGGTCAACGAATCTCTGGATGACATAATGAGATAATTTCGCATCATCCGTTTTAGAGTAATCCATGTTGTTATCGTGATCAACATCCATATTGTAATTTAAAATGGCGCCCGCAAAGATCATCCTAGAAAATGCACCGTTGCCAAATGGGGGCGTTAACTGGTAATGAATAATTCGATCAACTATTCTGGAAAACTCTAGCTCACTACTAACGGGTAAACGACCCACAATAACTTCAGGAAAGAAATCGATATCACCAAGACTCTCACCGAAAACACCGTCATTATCAGAGTCCCAACTTCCATCTAGACCAGCATAGTAATAATCAGATGGAACATAAACGTTCTCGTCGCCAACTGAGGGATTATAAATGTACCTTGGAGGGATATCTTGAGAGTCACCAACCAACAGAACCCATTTAACCCCATGCTCATAGTAAACTTGTTTAATATAATTCCTTATTTTCTCTGGTACATCCCTGCCCACTACATTATTGATAATGGACTCGACAGTAGCAACCCTTGTTTTAACCCCTACCTCATTCTTAAATTCAGCTAACCTGGTGGCTTCATTCAAGTATTTCTCTGGTGTAATAATCAACAAATCGAATTCATTAGATAAGTATGGGAAATCTAATGGATTGAATTTCATCTGGGCCTTGCTCACGTGAAAGTCAAATTGCGGGTTCACGCTAATCGTGTCCATGTCACTTAGGATATCGTCAAACAACGACAATGGGGAAGGCAAAGCGACATTTTTAAGTTTATATTGGATGGTAACATTCACACTTGAAAAACCATAAACAGTTTTATCTTCAACACTGTAATAAACAGGAAAAACGGAGATGAGCAATAATCTATGGTTACGGAAGTAACCGTCATAAACTATATTGAAGTCCTGAGAAGGGTACCTAGTGGAAAAACTAGCACGATAAATCACAACACTTGAACCATTTGACCCATAAACTCGTGTATATAAAGGAGGGTTCACACGTAAGTTACTAAGGTCAACGCCAGTAATCAACTTATTTTTGCCAAGCAACTCAACACTAACATTAATAAT
>JAGSHR010000230.1 GCA_029855985.1 Candidatus Njordarchaeota archaeon | reverse complement strand
ATGTACAAACATAATCACAAGTCCTGCACTCCAAGCATCCTTCGTGAGTATAAACAACAGTCCCATCCTCAGCTTCTTCAAAGAGCCTAGCCGGACAAGCCTTGGTACAAATCTTTGTTTCACATGCTTTACAAGCCTCTGGATCTAGTATCTTATCTGGTTCTTCTTGAGGGTCAAAAGACGTGGCGAGAAGTCTCTTATCCAAGGATATCCTATCTTTTCCCGCGACAATCGTGCTCATAATTTCATCGCCCCCTTCCTTGCGTGCAAGCCAAGCTTAAGTAGCTTGATTAGACTTAACTCTTCTCTAATTGCCTTATAGATAGTTTGGGCTTTCTTGCCATTGTATTCAAATATCTTTTTAGCCAATCTGACCATTAGTTCTGGGTATTCACTGTATATCTTTGGATCTGAGAGATACTTGTGAGCGTCCTTAAATAGTTTGTAGTCTCTCCAGATTATGCTTTCCTTAATCTTTTTGTCGTATAGCTCAAAGGCCTTTGGATTATCTAGCGCGTTCTTGTTCTTTAATTCAATTATTGTTTCTGCCGCAATTTTTCCTGATAACATGGCTAAATCTATACCTCTCACTGTAAATCCTAAGTTTATAAGGAATCCAGCAGTGTCTCCGGTTATTAGAACCCCTGGAGCATGGAACTTGTCCACCCAAATAAATGTTTCGGGTACAGTTTTAGCTGCATATTCTACAAGTTGTGCCCCCTCAATATACGGGTAAATGTAGGGGTGCAGTCGCAGGTCCTCCACGGTCTCATTTAACTCTTTCCCTATTTTTGGCACATCTTCAATGAAGAAGACAACTCCTAGGGATAAAACTGATTCCATTGTATATAGAAATGCGCCTCCTCTAAGGAACTTTGAGGGAAATCCTGCTATGTGTAATACTGCACCCTCACCATCCTCTAAGCCAAATCTTTCGTTTATCTTTTCCTTTGATAGTGACCATACTTCTTTAACACCTACTGCTACATCGTCGGGTTTGGGCATCTTTCTCAAACCATGTTTTTCAGCCAATAGACCTAATGCACCCTCTGCAAGAATTATTGCATCCGCTTTCATCACATCTCCTGCTGCGTTTATCCCAACAAATCTACCATTTTCAACTATCAGTTCATCAACATTAACGCCTGTGGCCAGTAGAACGCCTTCCTCCTCCGCTCTCTCTGCTAACCATTTATCAAATTTGGCCCTTATGACAGTATAACTATTACACGGTTCGCCTTTGAAGTCTTGGTGGCTAAACTCTACAGCCATTGTACCTTTTTCTGTCATAAACACTAATTTTTCCTTTGTTATGCATCTTTCAAGAGGCGCGTCCTTCCAAACATCATCTGGTAAAACCATTGGAAGGACATACCCATACAATCTAGCTCCACTAACATTTTTTGCTCCCGGGTAGGCCCCTCTTTCCACTTGGAGAACAGATAAACCGGCTTTCGCTAGGTGATAAGCCGCTATGCTTCCAGAAGGACCCGCCCCAACAATTATCACGTCAAATTTTTCTTCGTCCAAAATGGTGCACCTGTCAATATTCTTTAAATTTATTTTTATGGTTGCTTTATTGTTTTCGTTAAAATTTTAGTTTCTAGAACTGATTTTTATTTATTGTTTAACTCTTTAAATTTTAGAATTTAAGTTGATTGTATTAACCCTTAAGTCTTGTATTTAAATAAAATACCGGCAACAATTTTCATTCATAATTATATATTATACTATCTAGAACGCCACTAGCCGTTGTAGATTTGAAATCTAGCTGATAACACTTATTTTTTCGATAATAATTAACGGTAATTATTTAAAATTGATTAAATATTATAGTTTGTATTGTGTAACGAACTAAATTTTCATTATTTGGTATTATATGATTTATTATATGGTTTTGTAGGGTGAATAAGATTTCGTCTAGTTGCAGTTTTGATGAACATGCCATAAAATCTTGGTTGGATTCAGGTTTCGTGGAAGCAGCGTTTTCACAGGTGGTTTCTTATCTAAAATGTAAAAAGGAAAGAAATGAGGACATAAAGGAAGATTGCAACATAATTATTGAAACTTATAGAAGATCTGCTGATATGCATACTGAACGGAGGGATTGGTTTTCATGCGGTCAAATACTATTTGATGCGGGTAGACTAAATATTCTGTGTGAGAAATTTGGTGATGCAGCCAATTACTTTATAGACTCCGCTGAGAGTTTTTCTAATTCCGCTAGATTGTATCGACAAGCTGCTTCAGCATACATTATTGGGGTGGCGATACTAAGCGAGATTGAAGAGAAAAAAATTGATGCTCTAGATCACGCAGAAAAAGCTAGGTTAAGGTTAAAATGGGAGCTAGAAAGATACAAGTTGGCTAGGGATTACGAACAACTAGCTCAAACATATGATGACATGTTTCTACTCGAACTAGTACTCGGCAACTACGAGGAAGCCATAAGTAATTTAGAGAATGCAGCTAAAGCATATTCAAAGCTTAATGATAAACATTTTTCGATTATCGCGGGAATAAGATATTCACTAATAGCAAGTATCTACAAGCACATATTAGAGAAGGTGGGTTGGAGCAAATTCAATAAATTGGCATATGATAGTTTCATAAATGGTGGAGACCCCATCGCGGCTTCCCTAGAACTTATAAAAATTAACCTGTACATTTCAGATGATGAAACAGCCTTGAGGGACCTACTTGAAGCTGCAAATAAAATTAGAGAATCCGCTTCAATATCCGCTGCCACATCCCTATTATTGAGCACGTTTACTATTATTCACAAGAACAAAAATAATAAGCTAATCAATGAACTATTCCCACTAATGATCGAAACACTGAAGCTAAATAATGATGTTAAATTCGAGGAAATCTTTAAGATTTTCTATACAACGAAGTATAACAAACCTTTAGAGATCGACTACTTGGGAAGATATAAGAGAACAGGGGGAGGTTTCGCTAGAATTTGGTAAAAAATTTTGTGATTTTTTGATTTAATCTTTTTTAACCTTGAATAATCCCCCTGACTGTTTTTTCTCTTCTGTTTTCCTCAACGGCGCTAACTTCTTAGCTTCCTCGTCTATTTTATTAACGATTTCCATAAATCTCTGACCCACCTCACTCTCTGGATACAATAGAATGAATGGTTTACCCTCATCAGCCATCTCTCTAACCCTTAAATCCAATGGGAGAGCACCGAGGAAAGGAACGTTTAACTCATTAGCTGCTTTTTCACCCCCACCTTTACCAAATATGTAATATATCTTGTTGTCTCCTGGACAGATAAATCCAGACATGTTTTCTATTATTCCAATTACTGGGATATTTAATGTCTTAGCCATATTAACAGCTTTCTTCGCATCAAAGACAGCAACTTCCTGGGGCGTGACCACTATAACAATACCCGTTAAGTCAGGTATCTGTCTCGCTATGGTGATTGCTTCATCTCCTGTTCCCGGAGGCATGTCTATAATGAGATAATCTAGTTCCCCCCAGACAACGTCCGCTAAGAATTGCTCAATTGCCTTGGCTTTAAGGGGACCCATCCATATTATCGGGGCATTATCATCCTCCAAGAGTAACTGTATACTCATAACTTTTAATCCGAGAGGCCCCTCAATAGGGAGAATTCCGTGAGGTGTAGAATAAGGAAACTTCTCTTTTACGCCTGCCATCAAGGGTACATCGGGTCCGTGGAGATCAGCATCTAGGAGTCCGACTTTGTATCCTTTTTTTATTAATGCGTATGCAAGGTTCACTGCTACTGTTGATTTTCCAACGCCGCCTTTACCGCTCATTACAGCTATCTTATACTTTATGTTTTTCATCCTTTCCCTAAGTCTTTTTTGTCTTTCCAATTGCTCTTTATATTGTTGAGCGATCCTGTTACTTGGTTTATCTTTTTTGGCTTTCTCTTTTAGGTCTGGTGGTATGTCACTCATTTTAAGCCCTCTTCTATTTATTCCACGGGTTTTGTCAATTTTTCCTTAGTTCCAATTTATATATAATACTGTTATATTTATACCAACGCATCACTAAATATTCAGTGTACCCGTTGACACTAAAAATAATTGATTATTTTAAAGTGAAATGATATGTTACTCACACCATGTGAACTCGCGGTAAGAGATATTTTACCTGCAGTGAGGGCGCTTATAGTTATACAATTAAGAGACATGGGCTTTAAACAAAAAGAAATAGCGAAGCTACTGAATCTCACCCAACCCGCAGTAAGTTATTACCTTAATAGGAGAAGAGCCAAAAAAATAGTGATGCTCCAAGGAAACGAAGAAATTATGAAAGAGATAAAAAGGTTCGTTGAGAAACTTTTATCAAATCAAATGGATCAAAAGGAGATATCAAACGAGTTTTGTCATATGTGCAGTATAGCAAGAGAATTGATTTATGACGACGAGAAAAAACTAAAAATATTCAAGGACGCGGAGTGCGATAAACATTAAATCAATCCAAAAAATAAGAAATAGAAGAAAAGTTTCTATTGGGTCTCTATTTTATCAATTTGTCCAAATAACTCAATAGTGAACTAATCTCGTCTTTTTGCTCATAAGTGAACCTATTTTTTATTATGCTCAATCCAGTTGTATAGATTTTATCAATAACTCTCATTGCGATGGACCTGTCGTTTAGCTTTATTACTCTCCCATCTCTGTAAATTTTAACATACCCTGACTTATCTGCTTTAATGACGTTTTTACCGCTGACTAGTTTAGCATATTCATCCTTTTTGGCTTTTATAACGAGGTTATCTAGAACAACTTTTACTTCATCGTCACTATAGGAAAGAACTGTTGAACCCTTGACAACTCTTAATCTCTCATCCCCCACTTCTAACTGTTCATCCTTGTTAGCTATGGTAACTCTGTCTTCATAGACTTTAATTATTAATTCACCTCTGTCTCGATCGTTTACGCCAACGAGCATTAACGGTTCCTTTTTCTTTGTTAATTTTTTAACGCTGCTGTCAACTATCTTGAATGGACCAAAGCTAATGTATGATGTTTTATCTGTTTCAATTATCGTCAATGGCCCTACCTTTACGTACTCTTTATCTGCTCCATCGTATATCTCCAAGAACGGCAGTTTTATGTAAGTTGATTCCTTCTTTAAACCCCCCAACAGAGAACTTATCCGTTTAGTTTCACTTTTTAGAAAATCAAAATATGCTTCTTTGCTCAAAAAACCAAACTCCTCTAAGTTCACGTACCCCGCTTTTGTTAAGCCAAGTGTATCAACAATTTCTTTCCAGTAGTCCCCTTTCTCCCAAACTAGCCACACCTTATCAAAACTCCCATTGATCTTTCCCAGTGTAGATTTTAACGTGTAGACACCGTAACCAGTTATGTAAGCGCCTTCATATTTTTTCTCGCCTTCATCGAGACTAAACTTTGATACAAGGGATCCTGATTCCACAAAGATTGATAAATTATCTGAAATATCTAACTCCCCGTTTTTCCTTGAAACATTGATCACCTCAGAGGTTCCCCTCTCCTCAGTGTAACTTCTTATCAAATGTTTTAGTTCACCCCCTGGGAACATTAAGTAGGCGATTATTGTGCCGGCAAGTAATACAAAAGTTGTATATACTAAACGATCATGGAGAACAAGCCAGTTGCTGGAAACAAGGTTTAACCACATTAGTATGTAGGAGAGTATCACTAGCACTAATGCGGATCCAAACGCTGAAGCCAATCCGCTTTTTATTCCAGAGAAGTGCCCTGATATTGGATATGTTGCACCATACGACTCTAAAGCAGAGCCAATTATGTAACTCGTAAAGGCTGTAAACAACAGGTAATCTTCGCTTATGAAGATCATGTTAACAAACGCCATTGCTATGAGCTTATTGATAACCCAGTAAATTGCTAGTGTCGATGAAAGGGACTTAAAGCCCGAACCTGTCTTACTTGTTATGGTGTCAATAGCTTTGAATTCTTTTGGTTCAATTATACTTCCGTAATATGTTCTTCTCAAACTAGCTGAAACAGATATAAATGCTATGCCTAGCAACATTAATGACTCTGACAAGAAAGCTAACTCAATGTTGTATTTCGCAAGGTGATTTACAACCATAAGCAAAATTGACGCCAAAAAGAGGAAGCCTCCGAGACCTGATAGTTTATTGTAGTACCCATATGGGAAAAATGCAACAGTAACACTGATTAAGATCAGGGAAACAATAACTAAGATAAAAGAATTTTCGCCAACTATATTGATGAAAGGCACGATCTCCCCTTTTATCATCTTCAAAACGACTGCAAAATATGTTAATAAACCAAGAACCATCAAAGCGTAACCTATAAATTTGTATTTAAATTTCGTTGCGACATTCATGATGAATCCCCCTTCAAACTTTTTTCAAAATCCTATCGTAGAGATACGCGATGAGAATAAGGGCAGCAACCCCTCTCTTACTTATCGAGTATTTGCCTCGACTTCTCTCTTGTATTACCAAACCACCATCCAATAGTTTAGACAAATGGTGTCTAAGCGAACTGGGACCTAACCTTAAGTGTTCCTCTAATTCGCTAAAGTATCTATCTTTTTCGTACAAAAATTGCAAAATCCTAATTCGGTCTGGGTTGGCTAAAACCACCATAGCGTCAGATATTTCTGTTGGATCCATCTTTTTTATTAGGTCCGAAAGTCCAGCATCCACATCCATACTTTCAGTGATCCCATCGCTTTTTGGAAGAGATTCATCTAATATCATCTCTATTTCTTTCTCTATATTCAACTCAGATCGATGATCAGACGCCATTTTTTTATCTTTAAATGGAAAAATGACGACCTTATCACACTGCTTTTGTGGAATCACTGTAGATATAGATCTTGAAACTTCTCTTTGAATCATTTTTGGTAGTTCCGCAAAAGTCTCCACGAAGGCTGTTATTATGTCTTTTGAAGAATCCATCATGGTGCTTCCTTTCTTCAAATCCTCTATCTCCTTTTTTAGGCGCTCTATCTCTTCCCTTAGCTTTTTAACTTCATCCTCTTTATCATCATCCATTTTAACACCCCCTAGAACTTCCCTAAACTGCCCTTCTTAAGGGATCTCCTCTCAATATATCTTAACGCTAGAATACCCAAAGTGTTTAAAACTACGCCAAAAATGGTTAGTATCCCAATATCATTCAAGATCATACCAGTTGTGTAACCGTACACGAAAACTTTCCTCATGGCAGTAACTGCGTAGGTTAAAGGTATAAGGTCAGAGATTATTCTCGCGTTGGGCGGTAGGACGCTGATGGGGAAGAAAATACCAGCAAATATGAACAATATTGGTTGAATCACGTTAATTATTGCATTTGGCTCTTTTACTACCATTGTTACTGCTGCAAAAAGCAAGCCGAATCCCAGTAAAGCAAATATCGTAAACGATACTACTAGAAAAACCGCTATTGGATCGGTAATATACGTTGTAAAATTGAATGCCAGAGAAGCGTAACCCAGAATAATTATGGAACTTACCGCCAACTCGAAAAAGTTTTCCATTGCGCTACCCAAAAGCACAGCGACTTTACTAGCAGGTGTAGCGTACAATGATAAAAGGGTCCCCCTCATTTGTTCTCTCCTTAACCCTAGCCCCACCCCCCACAGTGATATATCCGCTAGAAGCAGTCCGATCATACCAATAGTAATAAATCCCACAAAATCTTTGCCGCTAGCGAATGCGGCTCCAAACAACATGAACATGGTTACCCAAAGGAATGGAGATATCAAGCTTACAATGAGCCAATACGGGTATCTCACGAATATTTTTAATTCCTTTATGAAAGACACGTAAGCGGTTCTTAAAAAGTATTTTATATGGGCCATTTTTATCTAACCTCCTTAGAAGTCAATAATAAGAAAACTTCCTCGAGAGAGGGCTCAATTACATTCAAGCTATTTAATTTAACACCATTAGCCTTAGAGATCTTGTTAACTAGTTTCACGATATCGATTCCATCATGAATAATTTTTACTCTCCACAAACCAATATTCCCGTCTAATAACTCTGACTTTACACTTTTGATACCATCGATCCCAACAAGTAACTCATCGGGTTGCTTGTGAATATTTAAAAGCTTTAATTCAACAACCTCATCTTTAACAGTTCTCTTTAACTCATCAGGCCTACCCGTCGCAATTATTCTACCATTATTGATAATGGCGACTCTATCTGATAACTCTTCTACCTCTAACATGTAGTGAGAGGTCAATAATATAGTCTTACCAAACTCTTCCTTCAAGGTACTCTTTATAAATCTCCGAATATCTTTAGCGGCTTTCGGATCTAAACCAAGTGTGGGTTCATCTAGCAGTAAAACAGGAGGATCATGAATTAATCCCTTGGCGATCGCTAACCTCTGCATCATCCCAGTACTATAGTTTTCAAAAAGAACGTGAGCTTTCTCTTTGAGTCCAACTATTTCAAGTAGTTTCAAAGCCCTCTTATACGCCACTCTCTTATCAACACCATAAAGATCAGCGAAATATAGCAGATTCTCCAAGCCAGTAAGTTTATTGTACATTTGTCTCGGGTTCCCCCCAGTTATTAAACCCACAATCTTCCTTACTTCATTTATGTTTTCTACAACGTCTATACCTAGGATCTCCGCTTTACCATCATCTGGGAGTAGAAGCCCTGCTAGAATTAGCATTGTTGTTGTTTTTCCGGCTCCATTAGGCCCTAGTAACCCAAAAATCTCTCCGTCCCTCACATAAAAACTTATTCCCTTCAATGCTTCTGTTTTTTCTACTATTTTCT
>JAGSHR010000031.1 GCA_029855985.1 Candidatus Njordarchaeota archaeon | reverse complement strand
TAAGAAGGCAGATGGATAGGTTGGAAAAATATTGGTAAAAAAGAAAACATTCAAAATTTCTAGGATCTGCTAGTTGCTTGCTCTCTTGTAATTTTTATTCGTGTTGGACTGAATGCCCGTTTTTTTCTTTCTTCTAGAACAGCTTTTATAGCGGTCCCAAAGAAGGCGCTTAGGAGAGCTAAAATAAATCCAAAGACATCGGCTAAGAGAACATATTGTCCTGTTATGGTAAACGCTCTGATAGCAGGGTACCCATAAATCAATGTTTTCGCGAAAAAGACCGTGGGCCACGATATTAAACCCACTAGTGCTCCAACAATTGCGGAAACCTTGTATTTTGTAGTCATATAGCCTCCAATCATGCCCCCAATTATTACCCCTATCCAACTGAAAAAGGAGAAAAATAAACCAAGTGAAACACCAACAATAACAGGTCTAGCTAGATCCTTCTTAATGAAATCAAGAACCTCTTGTTTTGTAATCCCCTTCATGCTTTGTTTTTTATTCACTAGTCCCACCTCCAATATTTCCCGATTTCACCCTCCTGGCTGAATATAAAGAATGCTTTCTACTTGATCCTCTGGAATGTCACTGGGGTTACTTGGGAACGTCATCGGTTTGTATTCCTTTTTAATCCACAGCAAGTACTGGTCATAGTAGTGTGGTGAATATGGGTTACCAGATTGACCCCCTGGAATGATACTAAGGGAGTTTGAGAAGTTTGATAGATCAATTATTTGTCTCCAGCTGGGACCGATAGTTGAGACCCATTTGTAACTGAATGGTTCAAAGTAAGCCAAGTTGACGGTGAACCAAGATCCATTCTCGGGCATTTCTGGGTAATTTAACCAAGGTAGCGCGCCGCCTAAGAAGTGTTGGATGTACCTTACATGGATTTTTCCATAGGTCCACTGTGTTGGGTCATTTGTGTCGAATCTATCTGTGAGTATCTTGATAGCCTCTCTTAAAGCTGAATATGCGATGTCCCCCATTGTTTCAATTTTATCTGTTGTTTTGTTGTCAAACCACCATGCGAATTCGTTAGGGTGTTCACTCATGTAATGTATTGTTTCGGGTTCTGGCAATGGCATATCTGTAACGTTTTTCTCTTCGTATTCGTCAGCGAAGATGTACTCTCTGTATAGTGCTACCCACATCGCGAATATTGTTGGCGCAGCTTTTTCGATGGTCATGGTGTAATCCCAGTTCTTCAAGAGGTTAACCGCATTTTGCTCTATTTCACTCAAGGAAATGTTCTTAATTGAATCCAAGAGCAATGGAACTAATGCTGAAGCAAGAGTAGAGTAAGCGTCACTTTGAATTCTCTTAAAGTCGTCTATTGTAACGTAACCCTTAGTATTGACCGCGTCCAGTATCATTTGTGTTATTCTCATAGCTCTATATGGGCCCAAAAAATAGTAACTGTCACCAATATAGTAAGGGTAATCCCCGTCAACAATCCAGTTATTAGCCGTGACAATGTAACCTCTCGGAACATTCAAGGCATGCGGTACATCTTCAAACGGGATGAAACCTACCCATTCACCTTCAAGATTGGAACCATTAAAAGGCATGTTACCAGCAACAGTAACATTGTCTTTAAGATTCTTCCTAATTGGGTAAAGAGCATTGGGATAGTACATGATGTTACCTTCAACATCAGCGTAAACAAAGTTTTGCCCTGGAACATCAAACAACCTTAAACCATCAAGGAAATCCTCGATATTCTTAGCCGTGTCAAACTTGAACACAGCGACAGCTTCCCTAGTCGCCATTAAACCCGTCCATTTAACTGCATACCTAGCTGAGTGGAACTCAATAAGTGGACCGTGTATAGTTTCATTAACGATAATGGTCTTGTTATAGTAGCCTCCCTGTGTCCTAACTTTAATGGTTTCCTCTCTTTGGTTAACTTTCACCCAAGACCCGTTATAGTAGTACGTTGTAGCGTTCAACCATTTATAGTAGTAAAAGTCAATAACATCAACACAGCCGTTTGTGACCCCCCAAGCTACCTTATCATTGTGTCCAATAATTATGAATGGGATTCCTGGAAAAGTGACACCGCGAACATTCATCACACCTGGTACAACAATGTGAGCTTCATACCAAACGGGGGGAGCATTCAGTGGCAAGTGGGGATCATTAGCAAGTAAAGGTTTGCCAGTATCAGTAAGGTTGCCGCTTACAACCCAATTATTTGACCCTAGACCTTTAACGAAGCCAAAGGCTTTAAGTAGACTATCGATCTCATTTATCAAGTGCGAAACATCACTCAACTTATCATTAGGAAGGTCATTGATTAACTTGTACTTGAGTCCACTTGTATCAATGGCTTGGGGTACGATCTTGCTTGGGTACCAGGTCTCGTTGTCTTGGAGAATGGGGAATAAAATATAGTCTATCGGAGGGAAAATCTCCTCAACACGATTCTCACCAAATGCTTCAACGAGAACTCGGCGCTTCAAATCCCAAGTATTAAAAGTCAAACCATACTCAATCATTTTAGCGATCAAAAGCGAATGATAAGGCTCCCACTTGTATGGAGTGTAACCCAAAATAACCATCTCAAGAGGCAACTTACCCTCATTAATAAACTGGTTAACACCTCTAGCAAAAGCAACCATGTAATCGTAAACTTCAGGGTACTCATGCTCAATAAGTTCAATACTAGCCCTAGCAGCTTGAGCTAAACCCAAAGTCCTATAATAGATATCAGAATTCAACGCGTAATCCCCAAAGATCTCCGAAAGCCTCCCCTCCATAAGCCTCCTAATGAGATCCATTTGAAACAACCGATCCCGCGCTTGAACATACCCGAACGCAGTGAAAGCATCCTCCAAATTCTGCGCATAAATGTGGGGAACACCCCAATTATCAAAGACAACCGTAACATTACTCTTCATGCCAGATATGTAAATAGTTTGCTCTTTGGGTGGAACAGTGTACTCAATTGGCCTCCAAAACAAGCCGTCCGCTGGATTCAACAATGCGATATACGGCATTACCATAACAATTACTTGGAATAGCAACAAACCCGAGATAACCAAAGCGAAAATATTCTTCCGCGACAAAATTTCACCCTACACAAAAATATATAAATTAAATATATAACACTTTACAACTAAAAAGAAATAAAACTTTTAAATCAAATACCAAAAATGATGAAAATAACTAACAAGTCAAAACCACATGAAAAGACTCATGACCCCCATCTCTCATGAGAAATTTAGACACCACTAAAATCTTAATCAATTGTAAGTACCGCGATAGCTTGCTAACAACTTACAATTTTTATGTAGAATAGTTTTGTTTAAGGGTAATACCCCAGTAATTCGTATTGATATTCTATATTATTTTAATATAATGGTGAATAGATTTTTGCCGTTACCT
>JAGSHR010000032.1 GCA_029855985.1 Candidatus Njordarchaeota archaeon | reverse complement strand
GCTAAACAAGAAAATGATGATCAATATTACTAGTATTAGGGTGACTTCTAGATCTGTCCTTTGACTCATCCAATTTACAATAGAGCTGTGAACCTGAATCACCGATCCTATAATGAAACTGAAAATAACGATCCATATTGTAATCGCGACCGCTTCAACAATTTTAGAACCACTATCCCCACTCAGAACCACCAATAGTATAACCAAAAATATCAAAGATAACAACAAAATAACAGAACCCGTAATAACCAACGAAACCAAAACCCTCAAAGGAGTTGGAAAAACAAAGATAAGAATAAAAAAACCAATAAAAATAGCCAACAAAGCAGCAACACCATCATCCCCCAAACACAAACCCCCAAAACAAACCAACACCAATAATAAACACATAATAAAACAAATAAAAAACCACATACAAAACAAACCATTTTCCCCTTAAGTCCTTAAGGGGAAATTTAAAAAATAATAATTTCTGGGATGGATCTCCAATATTTTCAATGAATAACAATGAAAACTTGATTTTTCACGTTAATTCGCGTTAAAAAATCGAATATTAAAGCATTTACCGAGGAAAAGGCATATTATTGAAGATTTTAGTGTTAATCTTGGAGAATTTTAGATTTTTATTTTGGATAAAACTGTATAAGCTTATACAGTTTTTCACTAACTTTTAAAGTGAACCCTTGTAATACAATTCAATCACGAATTGTAAGAATAGGTAGGTTGATTTAAACAAGTATGTATTTTCCGAAAAATAATTGAGCGAAAACACTAAAACCTCCTAGAAAAAGAAAAGAAAGAGAGAAAAAGATTTATTTTGAGTCGATTTTATTCAGGTATGCTCACTTTTAATTTTTCTACTTCTATTGCTTTTTTGGCTATTTCTAGTACTTTTTTCCCTATTGGTGATAGTTTGTATTGTGATAGCTTTTTCTTTTTTCTGCTGTACCTGTTTTCTATTAGGCGTGCTCCCGAGAGTACCCCTAGGTGGTACGCTAGCATTGGTTTTGAGATTATGTAGCCGTTGAGTACTAGTTTTTCTCGGATTTCGGAGAATGCTAGTTCTCCGTATTTTTCGAGGAGAAACATTATTGCTAATCTCACTTTGTTTCTTATTGCTCCCAAATAATAATTGATATGATCTATAACTTCTTTGTCGACATCAACTTGTTTGGCCTCCATTTCCGCATCACCATTTATATTATTCCTATGGTATATATTTAAGTTTTTTTGACCTGATAAATCTAGACTTGACCTCTGAATCGACTATCCTCTCAACCAAAAGCTCTAGTTGATCGTGACGCCAGTAAACGAACAGAAATCCAGTTTCTCCAAGGAAAGTTAGGTATAAGGAGCTTAGGAAGCCTATTTCTCTGTTATATAGTGGGTTAAAATCCTTCTTGACTATGAGTCTTATTCGGTTCTTCAGTGGGCTCCTATAAAATATGTTAAATTCTGCTTGCGAACCCGGGGACTCTGGGAAAATAATTAGTAGCGGTTCGTCTTTTTCAAGTCCTTGGATTATGAGATCTTCTATTATATCCATAAAGGAGAACTCTTTGTTTAAATCGTTTCTAAAGGACTCTAACTCAATTATCACGGGGTAACCCTTCAAATTCTCCTGCAACTGCTTAGCTATCACCACACGTTTATGGAAAAAACACTTTCTCCTATACTCACAATTTTCACAGTTAACCAAAACAGCGTCAAAAATATTTCCACTATACTCCTCTGACATGCATTCCTCCAACCTCCTAACTGGACCAGGGCCAAAGATAACTACTGGGAAATCGGCCTCCTCTTGAATCAAAGACTCAAAATTCAACTCTTCAACATGCTTTTCGCTTTCTTCCAAAAAGTCCACCTCCCTACTTATTAGCCGTGTTTGGGGTTCCCTTCATCGCTTTTTGGCTCTGGGTTTGCCGGGACTGTGGAAGCATCCACAGTCCTCTCGGCCTAGATAAAAAAGGAAAAAGAGACAAAGAGAGAGGCGATGAAGGGGGATGATGAGCCAAAAGTAATATGTATAAGGTAATAGCTGAGGTGGAGAATTACGCAATTATGCTTATCTAGTGGTATTTTTGAAGGGGGAAAAGCTGGGTGGTCGGTCGAGTCACCCTATTAGGTTTCTTGCTGTTGGGCTGGCACCTTTTGTTCTCTCATCCCGGCCGTTAAAATAATAAGAAAAATTTTATTTAAAAAAGTTTTTATATTTCGTCTTCTAGGTCTTCGCTTGTTATTTGGTTGTTTATTGCTGTTGCTTGTGTTATTGTTGTTGCTGCTTCTTTTATCATTTTTCTCTTCATGTAGAGTATTGTTCCTATTATGAGCGGTGCTATTGCTGTGAGTGTTATGTATTGTACCGGTATTCCATTGGTTTGGTTTTTCTCCCCGTTGTTTTCCCCTGTTTGCGTTGAGTTGTTCTCGTTGTTACCTTGGGATGTGTTTTGGGTTGTTTGAGTGTTTATGACTAGGGTTTGTCTCGCCTCTCTTGACGTGTCTTTTGCCACTATTGTTAGTTTTGTGTCATCTTTTATCTTCACGTATGCTTCCCAGTACCCTGTTGTTGTGTTGTATTCTAGTGTTGTTATTTCCCCGTTGCTTATAGCGTATACTATTATGTTATCCGGGTTTATTTCTATTGGGTTGCTGTAATTCGCTTTGACCTGTATTTTAACCAGTGAACCTCTCTCCACTATTGTCCCGTTTTCCGGTGCCATGATGTATAATTGTAGCTTTGTCTCAGTTATTTTCACCGTGAATGCTTCCTTAACAGTGTTGCCCTTGTAGTCCTCTATTTTAACTTCAACAGTGTAGTTTCCGGCCCTATTCTCCAATGTTGTTATAATCTTTATTGATATTGTTTTGCTGGTGTTGAATCCTAACACTTTAACATCGCTTGGCGCTAGTTTTCCGGTTGGATCCTTGACTATAACGTTTATGTCTTTGATACCGTCTGGGTCATTGACGGATACTATTATTGATGCGTTGCCTCCCTGGTACCCGTCGCTTTTGCTCTCCAAGTTGAATATGGTTTTAGCCACTCTCAATGTGGCTGTCGCTGTTTGTATATTGTATCCGTTCGCTGTAGCATTCAAGTACAATGTGTATTCTCCGTTTGGTAGATCTATTGTGGTGAATGTGTCCTCGAATTGTCCCCCGCTAATCATTGTCTCCCCAACGTATATCATTGTTCCATTGTAATCCAAGTAGATTTCTATGGTTCCCGATAAAACTACTTCCCCGTCATCATCCTTCACTTTACCGCTAATGTAGAATTCGTTTCCATCCTGAACCTCGGAAACATGATTAATGGTTATGGTTGCGTTCTCAGGTATAATATGTATGTCTATGTAGAATTCCGCAGCTCGGTAAACATCGTTGCCATAGTACTTTACTTTGATCCTAGCGTTCTCTATCTCGATAGCGGTTATTTCAAATGCCCCGTACCCGCTCGAGTTAGTGTAACCATTGTAGAGTAATTGGCTCCCGTTAACCTCGTACACATAGTAATCAACTAGTAAACCGTCACCGGTAAGGTTATCCTTAACGAATATTGTTACATTCATTGAGTCCTTGTACTGTATCGTCACGTTGCTAGGAGCATTGATTACAACGGGGCGCTTATCGATATAGAAGAATAATTTA
This sequence comes from Candidatus Njordarchaeota archaeon, assembly GCA_029855985.1. The sequence continues at coordinate 7,091 of JAGSHR010000032.1, read as the reverse complement.
ACGATTCTCTCGTTACCAGCTTTATCCAATGCGTGCACAACAACTTTAACGTATATTGCTCCCCTAGAGAACTCCAAGCTATAGGAGTAAAGAGACTTGTTTCCCAAAGTTAGAGCGTACGTGCTGTCATATGTCCAGGAATCATTGTTCAAGCTAACATAAACATCCACATAAACCACATCAATACCACTGGCCAAATAGTCCTCTGTAGCATTAGCATATATGGTTATGTTCTCAAGCGGATAGAATTCCCCGTTAACCCAAGATTCTAGAACCGGCTTAACCTTATCGACGACAACATAGCTATAGTAAACGCTGGTAACATTGTTACCCATGAAGTCCTCGGCGAATACATAGTACGTTATATTTGTCCCATACTTATAGCGGGGTATAACGAATATGTAGTGGGTTCCATTATACGAGGCGTTCACGGATATCCAAGAGGCCCCATAGTTTGACGTGTAGTAGAGAACTATAAGCGATATATTTGTCTCCAAATCAGAGGCATTAACTATTATTGTTGCGTTATCCAAATACGAAACCTCTGTGTTATTCAAAACAATTGAGTAAATTCTAGGCGGAATAGGGTCAACAGCGTTAATGGAACCAAAAGTAAAGGATGCAATGAAGTGATCACCGTGGAAACTCACATTGAAAACATAGATGCCCGGGGTAGGAGTATCAATAGTTACGTTAACAGAACCATTCACGAAAACAGTGTACACCGTAGAAGTATTCAAAACAGTTAAATCAATGTAACCGAAAGCAGGCCTACCAACAAGATCCCTAACAGTAATCTGCAAAGTAGTATTAAGCATATAACTCTCAACAGCCCTAAACGAGACACGAGTCCTAGGCTTATAGAAGAAACCAATATTGTCAAAACCGATATCACCCAACCTAACCCATTTTCCATCGAGGAAATAGTATAACTGCACATCGAACTCGTGGAAACCAGCAGTGAGATACGTTTCATTCAAGAATATTCTAACTTTAGCACTCTTATTGTAGAGGCCCCAAGGTGTATCGTTGTACAATACAGTGTAAATTGGTTTTCCATCAATCAAAACAGTTATGTTTTGCCAAAACGCTTTGTCACTGATGTGTCTGTCCTCATAGAATGGTGAGGATAAATTGGGTCCAACAGGGTGATACACGACAATATCCCAGTAAAACGATCCGCTAACATTGAAAGCAATAGTTGGATTAGGTTCCCACCAATAAGATGCATTGAGAACGGATGTACCGTTAACGTACATTGAAACATCCTTACCTGTGATAATTGACGCGATAACGTACTTGAAGGTTAAGGTGTTTCCAGCAACATCCCTAACAGAAACGATTAATATTAGAGCTCTGTCCCTTAAATCATTTGTTGTTAAATCGAGCAGGAATTGGAATAACTCCTTCTCCGTATTGTAGCCACAGTAATCTGGTCTCATAATGTCTACCCAACCAGTAAAGTAATCCATAACGGTAACATTGAAGCTACGGGTATCAACAGCATAGTTATCTGTAATGTTTAGATAGACCCACCAAATATCATCACTCAAAGTGCCATTATAGAATGTCTCGTTTAAAACAGGCCCACCCAAAGGCGTTTCAACAGCAATCCACCTATCCCAAACCAATTGCGGAGGCGTATTATCAAATATCGTTATAGATGTCTGCTTAGCATTATTAAGTACATCATACGCAACAACTTTAATGTAATATACCCCGTCACTAAACATTGTTGTATTTAATACTCCCTTGTAGCTGTAGTAGTAAGCTGGGTTCTCACCAAGGTAAATCAAATCTATTAACGCGGGATGCATGTAACCATTGCTACTATTGTACAGCAAAGCTACCTCATTCATATTCTCATCCAGCAAATACACTTCAAACCTAGTTAACCACCTATCCTCAACGCTGAAACTAAAGGTATCATTCCTAGCCATATATGTTTGAGTTGAAATCAAAATATGTGGTGCTACCCCATCAACATATATAACATATGTGGCCTTGGTAACATGACCTATCATATCCTCGACTTCGATAGTGAAAATATAGTAGCCATCGGAACCAGTACGGGAACTAAACACTTTAGTATTATTAACATAAACTAGTGTGCCATTTACATATATTCTGAGTTCCTTGAAATACAAGTCATCAACGGTAACATTAAACCAGTAGTCACCATACCAAGTGTTATTTTCAATGCTCACGCTCTTTATCTCTGGGTAAGTGTTATCCACATAGAGCGTTAAGTGCTTCTCAATGCAGTACAATCCGCTTACAATTGTGATATTTACTGTGTATGCTCCATCAGTAATTTGAGTAGTATCATAACTTCCGTAGTAAACTGTGCCATTCCTATAAACCACCAAAGGATCTGAGCCAAAACTCATATAGACATACACGGGGAATCTATCGGAAACGTTAATTGAAATGGTTGTTAATCCCTCCACATAACTATTATTCGCTGTAAGAATCTCGTATGTTGGTGCTTGATTATCCACATATATGTAGTAAACATGCACTATCTCGTTTCCAGCTAGATCCACTGCAATTATCTTGAACACATAGAATTCATCGAAATATTGGCTTGGATGGAAATCAAAGTTATATGTCTTGGTTCCATTGTATTTTTGTGTACCGTTTAGGTAGAATCTGTATTCTTTTAGATATGCGTCTGTTGCGTTTATTGTTATGTTCCATTCTCCAGTTATGTAGCTGTTGTTTCCCCATGTTCCCTTTCCGTAGATCTTTTCTGCTGACAAGTTTATTTGCGGTGGAGTGAAGTCGAATACAATTGCTAATATATCAGTTTGGTTTGAGTGCCCGTAAGTGTCTTCTCCATACCATTGTACTGTGTGTTCTCCCTCAGTTAGTTTAGTTGTATTAATCATTATTGTTGCGTTTAACCAGTAGTTATCTCCGCTGTAGCTAATGGATATTATTGCGTCTTGATAGTTTTGGTTTACTGTGTAGGTCCATCCGTTGGTTGTATATGTGAATTCTACCATGATATTATTATCATATTTGAATTGGACAAGTTGTAGGGTTCCAGCTCTATCGTTTGCTCTTATTGTAGCATTCATTATAGAGTTATTTACTCCGAAATATATTTTGCTAATTGCCTCATTTCCTCCACTTATAAATGCATCAAAAGGCTCCATTTTTGGAGGGTCATTGTCTGCTATTAGTTTTATTGTGTATTTTGCTGTGTTTCCTGTTGGGTCTGTTATGTATATTTTTATTGTGAAGTAGTTTCCGTCGATTGTGTTGTGTGTGTCGTATTGAGCTTGGTATGTTAGCAGATAGTTTCCTCTTGTTCCCGTTATAGTTAATGTTGCTGTTAGTGTTATTGGCTGGGTTTCTCCCGGGTTCTCGTATACTTCTATTCTTACTGTTGTGTTTTCGTATCCCCATCTTGAGGCGTAGTCGTCTACTACGAATCCAATGTTCAGTGTCCCAGTTACAGTTGAGTCGTTTTGTAGTGTTGTTAAGTCTCCTTGTATTGTGTAGTTTGGTTTGTTTGCATCGTATTTAATAACCAACCACTTTACTGTGCTCCTTATGTGGTCGCTTACAACTAGTTTTACATAGAATGTGCCCTCTGTGTACCCGTAGTCAGCTGGGTTAAATGTTATCCTATAGAAGTTCTCGCCATTTGGTTTTGGGAATGGGTAGTTATAGGGTTGGATTGGAGTTGTTTCAGTAAAGTTTCCAAGGTCATTATAGTGGTATATTAAGAGGGCTATATTAGTTGTGACTGGGTATTCTTCTGTGTAGTTGAAATCTATTATTATTGCTTGGTTGCTCCAGGTATCGTTGTTTGGTGCTAGAAATTCTACTCTTGGAGCTGTGTTGTCCACGGTCAAAGTAATATTCTTCCACGCATAATGTCCTGCTTTATCAATATACTTAATTGAAATTGAGTGGTATCCATCGCTATATTTTGTTGTGTCCCAATTATAGTTTATTGAAGCTCCTTGTTCAATGAATTGGTTATCTATGTATAATTCTATTTTTTCTGGGTATGCTTCATCAGTACTCCAAGTGGCATAGATGCCCCATGTTCCATATACAAATGAATTGTCTATTGGGTTTCCATAGTCTAGGTTTATTCCCCCTAGGTATCTATCAACTATAACTATGACCTTCAAAGTTAGGGTGTTTCCTGCCTTATCATATACCGTTAGGACTATTATGAATTTGTTTTGTTCGTTTGAGTTCAAGTCGTTTGTTAAGTCTATCTCACTATTATTCTTTAGGTTTCCTATAGTTGTAGAATAGTATTTGAATTCATTTTCAGGTGATTGACTCCCGCGATAAATAGTTAACTTAGCGTAATCAAAGTTTGGATCTGAGAAATTAGAGTAAATGTATAGTGATTCTGTGTAGTTACTTGGGTACCCCCAGAGGCTTCCCCGTGGTTTCACTGTATCTATTGTAATTGTTTTTGTCTGCGTGTTTGTATTCCCAACTTTGTCATAAGCTATGATCTTAATGGTATATGTTCCGTCTAATAATGGGTTAGGTGTATATGTAGTTGTCCAGTTTGTATCATTGTATATTGTTGTCTCTAATTTGTTGTTGATGTAGATCTCCACTTTCCAGATCCCGCTGTTGATAGATCCGGTTTCAGATGTATTAAACTCTATTATAATTGCTCCACTATCGAGATAGCTTTGATCTGGCTTTAAGATACTGAGGGAGGGAGCTGTTTTGTCTGCATAAAATGTAAATGCCATTAAACCAGTGTTATCCGCTGTATCGTTAACATAGATAATGAGTTTATAGTATCCATCAATTAAGTTACCCATGTTTACTGTTATACTTATTTGTCCATTGTTCTGATTAACTGTTATATCTTGGTTAGGCACAGTCAAATAATACTGCCAGCTACCAGAATTATCTATATAGATAACTGCTATCAAAGAGTTCCAGTTAATACCATTTGTGTCGGTGGCTTGTAAATTAACTGTAAATGTTTTACCATAATAAGAATCGTTTATGAAGCTTGATGAGAGAGTTGGAGGAGTCTTATCAACTTCAACAGTTATATTCTTAATCACATAGTTTCCCACATTGTCTACAGCCTTAACATATATTGTGTGTCTTCCCTCAGATAAATCACTCCAAGTTTTGCTCGTCGCTGTACCAACATCCTCCCATGCACCATTATCCACCTTAACCTCGTAGTGAGATATCTTCGAGAGAATATCGCTACCGCTCCACCACACAGTTATAGTATTATGCGGAGAGTTAGACGTTGGGTCACTGAGATTTGGCGCCTGATTATCAACATCAACATAGATAGAATATGTTTTTACATTCCCAAAACTATCTTTAGCTTTCAAGTAAACTTCTACATTTGACCCATCGGCTAACTTTGTCGTATCCAATGATAAGATATCAGAAACGCTCCGCGTATTTGTATAACTTTTCTGCGATAATATAGTACCATCACTTGGTCTTTCAAGCCAAACTTTTGTTACATAGGTTATGGAATCAGATACACTGAAGGATACAGATACGGTTCCTTTAACCCAGTTATTGGGGTAACTAACATTGGAGAAGGAAGGAGAAATGTTATCATATTTGAATGAACTGATTTTTAGCACTTTAAAAAAGTTAGATCCATATATGGCTACTATGAGATCCATTGTAGAGAAGCTTTCTGTATTAGATGAATAAGGTATCGTGGTAGTGTCCCCTGTTTTTGAAATCTTTCTTGCTAACACGCTATAGTGATCTGAATAATCAAAGATATATGAGATATAAAAGCTATTTGTTTCTGGGTTAATGCTTAGGAAACCATATATCTGTTTAACTGCAGTATAAGATCCCATATCTAATGTTAAGCTTGATACCGGTGAATATGAGAGACTATACGAGGTTTGTAAGAGAATATAGGCCGAGCTTAAATCACTTATCGTAAGAGTGAAAATCAAATTGTTCCCTGATGGAGTGCTACTAGCCAAATGAAGGTTTCCAGAATATAGGTCTCCACTAGAAAAGTATGTATAGTCTCCAGTGATTTTTAAGTATGTGTATGTATGATCAAACACGGTATAGGAATTCAATGGGTCAGATAATGGTATCTTTAATTTGTCGTAATCATCAGTATAGATACTTGGATCTAAGCCCGTGACTAGATTATTTTTTGTCATCTTCAGTTTGATACTGGTAAAATATGCTTCAATTATTTTATCGTAGTTGAAGAGATCAGGGCCAATATGCAAGTTTATTGTCATATAGTAATTTGAATTTACGTCGAGATTAACACTTATAGAGAGATGTTTATTATATACAGTGTTGCTAATTGTATATGTATATCCAAATTTTTGATTGTAATCAGGGGGAAGAGATGAGTCGTATATTCCTATATTGAGTGTTCCGCTTTTGTCCACTCTATAAACATCAAAAGTTAAATCTATATTTTCTAAATGGAATGTAGAGGGAAAATAAAATTTTATAGTTGCATCTCCACTTTCCGTAGCTCCATTCTGAACTTTCATAAAGAAAGGTTCCCTGACTTTACCCCCGATTCCAATGGAATTCCCATTTTTTGTAACGGTCCCTCTATACAGATAGTTAACAGTAAACTCTAGGTTATATGCTGAGAATTCAACATAGCTTATATCAAATGTTTGCGAAAAAATGCTATTTATATCTGCTTCGAGTTCTTGATATCTTTTACTTGGTTGGGAGGTGTATAACTCTGGACTGATAGGGGTTATTGTTTTCGGATTATTTACCAATGTAGTGCCGTTTATTGAGTTTATTGTATTTGAATGCTGTTCTATGTTAATATGCTTCGCCGTGAAATTGTTAACTGGCTGTATACTTGGATTTTGGAGGTCTAATATAGAGTAGGTTAAAGGCAGGATTATGAGTGTTAAGAGGATTGCTTTGTGTAGTTTTTTCAATGGTTGTACACCTACCTTATCCGTTAGTTATACAACCATATCTTTTTTTGAGTATGTATTTAAAGAGAAATATTCTTTGTAAATATTTAAAAAATGAGCTAAGTCGTGTTGCTTAGTTTTTCCTTCCATTTTTCCACAATTTCACGTATTATTTTTCTCGCTTTTTCCATG
>JAGSHR010000079.1 GCA_029855985.1 Candidatus Njordarchaeota archaeon | reverse complement strand
CTCCAAAGAGGTATATCGGTTTTGATTTGCCTGTTGAAGTGTTGACCATGTACAATTTGTCGCCACGCACAACGTAGTAGACGGATGAGTTAATTGTTACCCATGGTTCTGATGGTAGTTCTTCCTCTGATTCCCCGCTATTCGGTGCTTGGTTGAGAGGAAAAATATTGATTTGACGCGTGAAAAAGATTGTCAGGGCTAATATAGCGATCACTAGAAGTGAGAAAAGCAATCGTTTACTTTTCAATTTCACTGTACCTCGTTTTTTCTTCAAAAAATTGGAGAATGTTTTTGTTTTTAATGTCTTCTTATGCGGTGATCCTAGTAGAAGACGGGTTTGTAGTGTCCTGGTCTTGGTTCGTAGATTGTTCCGTTTATTGATTCTTTTCTTATCACGTCCATTACGAAGTCCTCTTGTATTCCTCTCTCGCGCGCGATTTCTAATATCCTCTTTAATGGGACCCCGGATTTGTATTCTGGTTCCTTGCTGAGGTTCTTTATTATCTCTACTACTTGATAGTACTTTGATCTTCTTGATGATGAAACTCCCGTGTCTATCACGCCCACATCGATTTTACCGCTTTCTGGGTCTCTTCCCACTTGCTCTAGGGAGTATTTCATTAGGTCTATTGCGAATTGTGCATCGCTTTCGTCTACTTCCTCTTTTAGGAGCATTCTTGCGTGTGCTTCCGCTAAACGCACGAGTGCTTCTAGTTGTCTTGTTGTTATGGCTATTGGCATGTTTATTCCTTCTTCTCCTTCTTGCCCGTACATGGTTCTCATTGATAGGTAGAACTCCTCTATTTTTTTAGCCGCTTCTTCCGTCATCTTTGGGAATATGTTTTCCCGTGCGTATAGAATGTATTTTTTGAGCAACGCGTTTGGTATTGGTGGTTCTACTCTTATGTCCCCCGAGTGTAGTCCGAGTATGTGTCTTGCTTTTCTTCTATCTTTTTCTGCGTCGGGCTTGTCTTTTAGGATGAATATTAGGTCGAATCTAGAAATGATTGTTGGGGGGAGATTTATGTTCTCCGCTATTGACCTGTTTTCATCGTATTTTCCTAGTTTTGGGTTTGCCGCTGCAAGTATTGATGTTCTCGCGTTTAGTGTTGCCACTATACCTGCTTTCGCTATTGAGATTGTGTTATGCAAGACTAGGCCGTGTGAAACGAATAGATGGAATGGCTCCACGGTTATATCATATACCCATTTTGAATCCCTGTTTTCAATTATCTCCACATTTGTTATCTCTACGAAACTTATGTTCCCCTTGAGTATCCTCTTGAGTTTTAATATTTCTTTTTTGAGTTGTAGTAGTTCGATGGATCGTTGGCTTTGAGTGAACTGTCTCTTAATCTTCTTTACTAACATGTTTTTGCCGGTTTTAACTGCCACGTTTTCGTTGTGTATTTTCCTCTCCTGTTCTCTACTCATTAACCCGCTTGTTACCTCTCTCAGATTGACTTCTATTTCCCTTAGTGTTTTTTCTATCTCTTCTGGACTTGAAGTTCTTAGTTTCTTCTTTAGATTTTCACTGAACTGGGCGTTAAATTTGCTTAACAGTCTTTCTAGGGTTCCTTGGAGATCTTTTGGCAACACTTTGTTTTGATGGTTTGAGTGTTTAACCTTCTTGCTTGCGTTAATAATTTGGTTTCTTAACTTTTCTTCTTCGATTATGAAAGCAAGTTTTCTTGAATCTGATGGGTTAACCAACACCACCCTATAATTTTCCTCGTTTTCTTTCCTTATTTTTGTGTGTATTCCCAGCGTTAACAGTAAGTCTTGGAGGTCCTCCGCTAATTCGCGTGTTGGCAACTCGAAGCCAAGTGCTTCCTTTTCCTCGAAGTAAGTGTGTTTAGCTAGGACCGTTAGGAAGGTTTCTTTTCCCTGGATGGGTAGACTATATACGATGCTTGGTATTCTCACTTCTTTTAGCAGTTTGTCTCTCTCATTCTCTGGTATGGGCAGAGAGTCAATTTTATTCATAATGTTTTTGGTTTCCTTGAAGTTTAAGACCTTACTTATTAACGCTAGTGCTAGTGTTTCCGAGAAGTCTTTTATCCCTATACGTTGTTCTTCGAGTTTCTTCATTAATTCTAGGAGTTCACTGTTATCGTTCAGTAAGTCGTAGTATTTTACACCTACGGCCACCATTCCTTTGGTGACCTTATCTGCCCTGATTATCATCATTTCACCGTTATCCCATATAACAATTGGGTGCTCCGGTGTCACCGTGATTTCTCTTCCATTACTGAACGTTATTCTAACGAACTTATCAGGAGCAAGATGCCTACTGACTCTATCTGCTCTAACTGGAACAACGGCTCTATTCACTGGATCGTAAGCCATAACGTAAACATTCTTTACGGGCAGTATCTCAGTGTCAACCCCGTTAATAACACTTTTTCTGTTTCTTTCTATGAGTTCGTCAACGAATTCCCCGATTTTTACCTTTGATCCATCCGCTAGCATTATTTCAAAGTCTTTATGGTAACTGTGCTGCTCCATCGCTTCGTGTAGTGCTCTTCTATCATCTGAGCTCATTTTGTCAAACTCGTCTATACAATTGTGAACTATGACTCCTTCCGCTGTAAAGTTGTGATGATGCGGCACGTATAAGTCATAGACGTATCCCTTATATGGCACTTTCTCAATTGAGATTATCTTGTCTAGAAAGTAATTTTCCTCTGGTATGGTATTGCTTTGCTGCGTTTTCTCTGAAATAGAGCTACTCTCCACTTGCTTCATTGAGCTACTGATTAGTGCTTCTTCTGTTTTTGTGCCACTTCCGATTACTGCTCGTAATGGAATCTTAATTGAATCTAGAATATTGGTTGATTGTGCACCGTTTGTATTATGCCTTGGTTTGAGAGCCCTCAACCTTAAACTGTATCTCTTGATGGAGTCTACTAATTTTTCAGCGAATTTGTTTGATATTTTCACGGTCGCATCATTGGTTGTGGTAGCTAATACCCCTAGTCTCCTTAGTAGGAGGCTGAATGCTCTTGTTTCTTGAATGCTTTTTGACAAGTGGAGCACTAAGCTTCTCGTTTCACTTTTAGTGTTTCTAGGCGTACTTACTGATTTGTTAAAGTCTATGACCCCTGCAATGAATGCTTTTAGGGATTCTTGATCCAGTTTAAATGCGTTCTCGAGTTCGTTTTTAGTTAGGTAATCGTAGATAAACGATAAAACCTGGGAATACACTGTGATTTTCTCATCGGTAACATCAAAGTGTATTCCCCTCTTTTGTTTTTCGGCTCCTAAGAGACTCTCCAGGATTCCTACTAATTTCCTTCTTTTTGCGTTGTCGCTTTTTTCTGTGTATATCACCAATTTTCCTTCCTTATCTTTGCGAATTATTTTTCCATTACCGTATATTGCGCCGATAACATACGCGATCTGTGGCGTTATGATTGGGCTCTTAAATGTTTCCATTTTTCCTGAAACCTTGTATGCTAGTGTTCTATGCCTCCACTCATCAAGACACTCAAGCTCACTTACTAGTTGTCTTAGTTTTGAGGGCTTTACTACGCCTTTCCTAAATATTAAGTCATATTCCTCTCTATGGTGAGCTTTGAAGTTAGTCAAGCTTCCATATTTTCTTATGATCATTTCCCTCAATTCGCGTTTATCATTTCCTGTTAAAACAATATCCCATTTATCTGGCGCTATATCAAGGATTAAAAGCTTCTCGTTTATTTCTGGTAACTTTAACGGTGCAACAACCATGTCGCCTACCTTAAACTCCTCCGCCATTTTCCATGTTAGTGTTTTCCCATCTACGAGCAAGTGGTCGGGTGTGACTCTTAATTCGTTACCTGATTGAAACTTTATCCTTAATAGGCGCCCATTCCAAGGTTTCCTCCTAATTATCACTGTTTCCGCATTCACTATGTCCTTGTTTTCCATGTCGAATGCCACAATGCTGTGATTTTCCTCTTGTATGTCAACCGTTTCGCCATTTGAAACCGCTTTGTATGATTTCTTAAAATTGAACAATTTCCCAATCTGAGAGTATTTTCCGTCAACAAGTACCTTCGAGTCAGGATGCAAACAAGCGATTCCTCTATCCGCTAAAACTAGGACTCCCGCCTCCAAGGTCCATTCGTCATCTGTTTTAACTACAGCTGCTGTTAAACCCGCAGCTGATGCTCCCTTTCCCGATGTATAAATTGCTCGGGGAGCTAATCCTGCTACGTATTTGAGTATTTGGCTTTTACCGGTTCCAGGGTCTCCGACGATTAACACGTTAACTGTTCCTCTGATTTTTGAGCCATCTGGTAGTACTTTTGGAACGCCGCCGAATAACAGTGCAGCTACTGCTTTCTTGATTTCGTCTTCTCCGTATATGGAGGGGGCTATGCTTTGAACGATTTTTTTCTCTAGATCCTTGTCTTTCTTCAGTTCCTCTATCATTCTCTTTTCTTCATCTGTTAGAGTTAATTGTTCCTCGTCGGTTGATTCTCTTTCAACGTATGTGGACTCTATGTAGATATTGAATAGGGGTTTTTTCCCTGGTTTTAAGTCTCTGTCTGGTCTCACTTTTAGTATACCGAAGATTTTCACTCTGTCCCCCGGTCTTATTTTTCCGGTTAGGTCCCCTCTTAATACTACGTTTACTCCTTGTGGTAATTGTCCTGGGGGTAGTTCCTCCGGCAGCTCTTGTGCCGTTATTTCTTGGTATTCCTCGAATTCTTGTCCTGTCGGTAGAAGTGTAAATTTTCTTGGGTCTGTGTTATCACAGTTTATGTTTGGGCAGAATTGTGGTCTTGAGAATTTGTCTTGGAATTCAAAGGGAAATTCCATTCCGCAAACATCGCATTTGAACATTGCTCTTTTTAGCAATTCTTTAATTTTCGTTGCTTTTACGATTATTGCTTTGAAGTTTACGAATTCGTTTATGTAATCAGCTCTTGTTAATTCTCGTATCCTAAGGGATTGCCCGATGTTTCTGAATCTGACGTAAAATTTTCTTATTGTTTTTTCTGAGAGAGTTTCGGTTAGGGGCGCGTGTACTCTCTTTATTGCTTTTCTTAGGGCGCTTGTTGCTGCGTGTAGGGCTACGTCTGGATTGTTGAGTATTTTTTCTGATAGTTTTTCGCTGTACTTTACTACGTCTTCGAAGTCCACAATGATGGATCTTACATCTTCTAAGCCTACTATCCCTCTTATTTTTTCTAGGTATTTTACATATGGTTTTCCTTCTTCGTCTATGTCTTCGTAGTTTAAGAGGAATTCTAGGAATTCTTCCTCTATCTCTTTGAGTAATCTTCGATCGAATTCAAAGTTTGAGGGTATTTCTTCTAACAATAATATCACCGTTGTAAAGTGGGGGGTTATGTTATTTATTCTTTGGTAATATCTGGGGGATATCCCACTGATTTTCTCTATTTAAGCGTCGTTATTTAAATTTAATTTCACTATAGTTTTTTGAAAGAAATAGATAGGTGTGAAAGTGAAAATAAAAAAAGATAGACCCGAAAAATAAATCTAAAGTTTTCTTATGAGCTCTCCCAACACGAATAAGAACATCACTGCCGTTCCAATGTATATGATGTAGAACTCTATTAGTGAGAGTTCAAAGATCTTTGAACCCAGAAGCGTTAGTGAGTAGAATTGTGGCAGGGACAAAACAAGGAACGTTAATCCAACAACAACTATTATCTTTAATATAAGGTATAACAGAGATCGAAAAACAGCGTCAGACCAAGTGGGTATCGTCTTCAACCCCACTAGTTTATCCCTTAACTCTGGGTCTTTGCTTGAAATGAAATCGTAATAGTTCTTCAGTTTTGCTAGATACCTCATGCTGAATTTTGATCCTTGTATTGGACTCACATAGTATTCACTGGTGAAATATGCTGCTACTGGGCTTAGCTTTTCAAGTATCCTTGTCTCTTTTGTTTCTTCTTCAACGCCTTCAGCGATAGCTTCCGGGGTTAGTGATTCAAATCTGTTTATCACTACGGTGTTTCTCTTTATTCTCTCTTTTAGCGGTATCAGGAATGTTGAGAAGTATGATAGTTGCGTTATCGACTCTACGAATATTAGGGCTATTATTGAGTGAAATAAGAGAGGGGACCTCGCGAAGTCCATTGGCGTTTTCATTACTGGTACAGCAAAACTCTGCATGTTAAATATTACTGCCAGTACGAGTGAGAGTTCAGCTAAGAAGAAAACCCAAATTCCAAAGTCAACTTTGCCCGTGTTTATGTACCCTAAGACCATTAGAGCTATAACTAATATGAAGAGACTCATGAGACCTGAAACAAAGTGGTTTAAAATGCCCATTAACCATTTAGCAGGGTCTGACACTATTGTTGGGAAATCGGGAGAAATATTTGTGAACCCGATTAATATTAAATATCCCGCGTTTTGGCTTATCTGTAATCCAAAAACTTCTCTACCTATCACTACTGCAAATGTGAATAGGTAGAATATCAAAAGCATTGCAAGGTCCTTTATAACTATAAATATGTAGAGGATCTTATCGAATCTTAAGAATTGTCGGTAGTCGATTAGGGAATACGTTGACATTAAGTATATCCCAAAGACTACTAATGTGATCACTCTGAAGAATATTATCATTATGTCTAGCGGTGTTCTCTCTTTGAATATCTCTAATCTTAGCATGTTTCTCGCTATGGCCATTATTTTCGCCTCCTATAATATTCCTATGTTTCTCGCTTTTGATCGCAGATAGGTCTCTAAGGCAACAGCGATGAACACATTTGGGTCAACATCGATTACCTCTACGCCATATTTTCTAAGTCTACTTTTGATTTTCTCCCTATTCATAAAGTACTCTGCCTCTACTACATTCATGTATAATCCTTCTTCGCCCCCTTTCTTCTCCTCGAAGTATATTGAGATGGGTGATATTATCACGGGATAAACTTTGTGAGATAAAGCGATTTTAATGCCCTCTTCATAGTATGTCGGGTTGCCTTCTAGGTCAGAGATTATGATGACTAGACTCGCTCTCCTTTCCCTGTGCACTAGATACCTCATTGCTTTAGCCAAGTCGCTGGATCCTTTCGCGTTTGCTTTTGCTAGTTCTTCAAGCAATTTTAGGAAGTGTATTTTTCCTTTTTTGGCTTCTAGGAATGAGACTACATCATCGGAGTAGACTATTAAGCCGAAGTTGTCTTGGAATCGGTTAGCCAAGTAGCCTAGTAGGACAGCAGCTCTTGTCGCGAAGTCAAGTTTTGTCATTGTTTCCCTTCCGAAGCCCATACTTTTCGATGCTTCTAACATTATATAGAACTTGACGTTTTTCTCCGCCTCGAATTCCCTAACCATCAGTTTGCCTGTTTTTGCGCTTGATTTCCAATCTATGAATTTGACGTGGTCTCCTGTTACATATCTTCGAATCCCCCAGAAGTCGTACCCACTTCCTTTTTGCTTGACTCTATGCGGTCCATAGATTAATCCTCCGTATGCTCTTTGGAGGATTTCGAGTTTCTTGACATCGTCGTATGAGGGGTAGACAATTATTTTTGTTATGTTTTCTAGGGACTTTTCTTCTTTGAATAACCCTGCTCTATCCATTATTCTAACTATTGTTGGTCCTAGGGGGTAAACACCCCTATAGGGGCACTCAACTATATAGCTGAATTCTTTTTCTCCTTTTGGTGGGAGGTAGACATAGGAGTAATTGTCTCCGAGCACCATGTTGAAGGCGTCGGGTATAACGTCGCTGACTAGTAGGTTTGGTATCGCTCTGTTCATTTTATTTTTTATTTTCACTGTTACTGTTAGGTAGTCTCCCATGAACACTCTGTCTCTGTCCACGATTCTTTCTATTTCTATCCCAGATACATCAGCGGATAAGTTGAATGTAATGTAGGAAACAACCGCGGATATTAGTAGCAGTGCTCCTAAAACTACTGTGAAGAAGGCAAAATCGGGTAAATCCTTTATGCCTTGGAGTGTTTGTAGTATTTCACTGTCCTTTCCGAGGATTTGCTCCATATTGACGTAGAAGGTGAACATAGCTATGAATCCGAGGGATAAACCTAGAAAGAAGACACCTAGTGCTATTAGTAAACCGCCTCTTCTAGTTATCAAAAAGACCACCTGTATTGTTTTAAGATCTCTCTAAGGGTAGGGGAAAAATTAATTAAAAATGCGTTATTTTGTTTATCTGGGTACAGGAATGTTTTCCAGTATGTTCTTCACGATGTCGTCTGGTGATACTCCGCTTAGTTCTATCTCAGGTTTGAGTATCACTCTGTGTCTTAGTGCTGCTAGCGCAACGTGTTTTACGTCGTCGGGTATAACGTATTCTCTACCAGACATAGCAGCGTATGATTTTGACGCCATGAGCAGTGCTATTGACGCTCTAGGAGAACACCCCATTAGTACTCTTGGGTCCTTTCTGCATGCAATAACTATGTCCCTTATGTATTCTAGGATTTTCTCGTCCACATTTATGGATTCCTTCACAATTTTTTGCATTAACAGAATGGTTTTTGTGCTCGTTATGGTCTCTACTATTACTCTTTCCATTTTCTTGTTCTTTAATTGCAGTATCTGTAGTTCGCTTTCAGGGTCAGGATAGTCTAGCTTTAAGAACAACATGAACCTTGATAATTGGGCTTCTGGGAGAGGATATGTTCCCTCCATTTCAATGGGGTTTTGAGTTGCGATTACTAAGAATGGTGCTGGGAGTTTATATGTTTGTCCCTCAACTGTTACCTGTTTCTCTTCCATCGCCTCTAACAGTGCGCTCTGTGTTTTCGGTGGCGCCCTGTTTATCTCATCCACTAGAAGTATGTTCGTGAATATTGGTCCTGGTTTAAAGCGGAAGCTTGCGGTTTTTTGATCATATATCACGGTTCCAACTATGTCGCTGGGAAGCAGGTCTGGTGTCATCTGTATTCTCTTGAATTCTGCCCCTAGCGCTTTTGCATAGTTTTGCGCCGCGAATGTTTTTGCTATACCGGGAGGCCCCTCTAGTAGAATGTGCCCGTTGCTTAGCGTGGCTATAAACATTTTTTCTATTACGTCGTCCATGCCTATGACTGCTCTGCTTAGCTCTGTTTTTATTCTTTTCCATGTGTCAGCTACAAGGCGGAAATCGGCGATTTCCTCTTCGATTTCTATGTCATCAGAATCAATGCTCATATTAATCACATCAAATTTTAGAGACCAATTATTTTTTGGAATTTTTTCTTCACATAAAAATGTGAGCTTTGATTGGTTTCTGTTAGAGACTGTTTTAAAGCTTTTCTCATAAGTATGGGGTATATACCGTGTTGCATAGAATACTTTTATTTTCAAAAACGGACTTGAATTATTAATGGTTTGTTTGCGGTTGGCTCAAAGATGTCTCTGTTAATTCAGCAATTCAGAAAGGAAAAACCCAAGTTCATTTACCACGACAAAATAAAAAAGCTGTACGAGGAAATCTTCAGCAGGTGGTACAGCGACGATCAAGATTTGAAAGATATCTTGTTTACATCTATCTTGGTTAGGGACAGTAAAATTTTGCTTGTTGGTCCACCTGAAGCCGGTAAAACCACTTATATTAGATTGATCGCTAGAGCGCTATCGAAGCAAGAAGATGGGGAAATTATCTATGCCAAGGTTACTGGTGCTCCCGAGAAGACTTTGCAGAGAGTCTTAATTTCAACTAATATAACTAAATTAATTCGCGAGGGAAAAGAGGAATTTATTGTTAGGCCTATTGTTTTCGCTAGGATTAAGTTTATCAATGAAATTAATCGTTTCTCTAAAGCTGTTCAAGACGCCTTATTGTCCCTCTTGGAAGAAAAGGAGGTAGAGTATGGGGGTAAAATTTTTAGGACACCCAATTATATTGCGTTTGCTGACATGAACCCTTATAGGGGGGACATTGATAAAGCGCTTAAAACGAGGTTTCTGGTTTCAGTTTATATACCATTTATTGGTATGAGAGGAACAGTCTCTGTTATGGATCAAATGTTCTACCAGAGGAGAGAAGTAAGAGACCTTGTTCAAACCCTTGACCCCTTGCTCTCATTTAAGGAACTTGAGGAGGTTTGGAGCGACGTTACCCTAGTTAATTTACCGCCTCACGTAGCACTGTTCGCAACAATGCTGCTCTGGGCATTTAGGGCTTGCGTCTACGATAAATCGAAGATCATGCCGGGCTACTTGAGGCTAGTTTGCGCCAAATGTCCTTACGCTAATGAACTCTGCTCGCAGATAGCTGAGATACCTGGAGAAAGGGCCATGATTGCCTCCGTCATCTACGCTAAAGCACGAGCTTGGTTCTATGGTAGGGATGAAGTTACTTATGATGATATTAAGTGGGTTATTCCTTGGGCTGTTGCGCATAGGATAGAACTCGTGCCCTCCGTTAAATCAGAGGTTCAAAACCCGTGGGAGTGGAGTAAGAAATCAGTTGAGAACTTGATTAGAACTAAATGGTACTATGTTGATGAAGATGGCACTGAGCTTTATGGTATTTGGGCTAAGGGTTTAGCGTTGGCTTTGGTTGCGATGGGTTTAGACTTGGATGATTTCTTGGAGAGGGTTCTCTCGATGTTTTATAAGGATGTTTACGAGTCTCGTGATAGGTTGAAGGCTGCAAATTACCTCAAAAAATTAGCTTTTGGTTTTGGTGACGAGAGAGGAGACCTTGTTTTGCAACAGCTTTATAAACTTGTTAGAGATCAATTACTTCCAATTAGTGAGGGTATTTTTAGAAAACTCAAGAAGAAAGCAGAGAAAATAATTAGTGGGGAGGATGCAAAGTTAAGCGATGTTCTCTCTCTTATCGATGAGTTGGATAACCTGTTACTTGATGAAGCTGTTAAGTTAAAGGAGTCTCTGCTGAGGAAAGTTGAGGAGTACACTATAAGGCTACCTTTATCTACTCCGGGTGCAACAGAGAAATTAGCAGAAATTTTAGAAGAAGAAAAGTTCTCAGAGGCTGAAATTTTGAGATTCATGAACTCTAGGAGAGCAACCCTAAAAAACGATGAGTTAACCATAACTATGCGCGGGGGCACGGTTACGATACGTGCTTCAACTATACAAAAAGCAAATGCTTTAAGAAACAAACTGGGCAAGATTATTAACAATTGAGGAGTAAATTGAATTTATTTAAAGTAGAGTTGATAGTGCATGACTAATAAGGTTCACTCCTCGAGTGTCAGTTCAGAGGAGTTCCAGAGGATAAAAAATAGGTTTTGCATGACTTACGGTATGTACCCATCTTTTGTTGTGGTGACTCCTTTTAGAGGTTACATTACTAATTGGGGCGAGTTGCCTCTAAATGAAATTCCAACGGGAGAGTTAAGCATTATTGATAAATACTTTTTATTGATTGCTTTAGGTTTGCACGGTATTGCCCCAAAAAACGAGTTTAACAGGTTAGCTCTCAGAATGATTATCTCAAAGAAGTTTGACATTGACTGGAAGAGCTCCCAAGTCTCTGATCTCTCTGGAATCTTCGCAACCTTTTATATTTTCACGAAGTTAATGGCGAATCCGTATTGGAAAAACAAGGTATCAAGCGTGCTTCGAGTTATTGCCAATAATTTGTCCTCAATAGCTAAAGACCCCCTAAGGAAACTCGTTGTTGATTACTATAGGTACTTGCTGGGTGACCCAGAGAACAAAATCGATTATCTCGGGTTAGTTAAAGACATTCATGATGTCCTAATGTCCCCCGTAGATTTCAAAGAAAAAGCAGATGAATTCTTCGACATTGTATACGAACTATTGAAACCCGAGTTAGACGAGCCAAGTAAATTAAAAGCTAAAGCACAAAGCTTTGCCTTATCAATGGGAAAACCATCTGGAGAATCAAGATCAAAGATTTGGGGTAGAAATTGGAGAACAGAGCAAAACATGAACCCAGAGGGGATCACCCCGAAGCAGTTAGCAGAACTAGCTAAGATAAACGAGAAAGGCGCCCATGAACTTGCTAAAGAACTTGATAAAAAAGCTGAAACCCACATAGAGAAGAAATCCGAAAAAGAAAAGGATAATGATAGTCCAGGGGGTAAATTACCGGGCTTCTCTGATAGGTTAAAAATGTTGCAAAAACTTCTATCGGAGAGGAGATATCTCGCTGCTATTAGAAAAGTTCGTATAGATGAGATAATAAGCGCCGTTAGAGATAGACCCGGTAAACCACAAAGACTCGCCATGAGAGGGCACACCGTTTGGGAACTTGGTGATAGAGAAGAGGATCTAGATATAGAGATGAGCTTGGAAAACTATGGTTTTTTGATTCCTAATAAAACGACTTTGAAGGCCCTGTACGAGCCTGACTCAGATGGTACAAAGAAGGGAGGCATTGGTCACGTTGAGATTATTGTTGATACGAGTGGTTCAATGAATGGCCCTCCTCTTGAGACTGCCATTGATATTGCTGTTGCTTTGACAGAAAGCGCTAGGAAGAAGGATGACTCGATTGCTTTGGTAACGTTCTCTAGTGGGGCTTGGGAGGGGATACCGCCTTCCTATGATTACGATTACGTTATTGATATATTGTTGAGGCTTATGGCTGACGGTGGAACTAACTTGAGGGGTGCAATCAATGTTGTTGATCAACACTTGCAAACTACATCGGAGAACAGTGCAATTTTTATTATAACTGACTCTGCGGTTTGGGATATTAATAGGGAGGATGTTAGATCGAAATTGTTAGAGTGGTCTAGAAGGCATGTAGTTTACATGATTGTTACGGCTGATGAACTCTATGATGAAACAGAAGTTTCCCTACGAGGCTCGGGCGTTAGACTTATTAAGATTTCGCCATGGATTGAGGGGAGCTGGGAAATTATCTTAAGTGAATACGAGAAGCTCTAGGTGAATGCATCTATAAGCTTTGATTGGGGATATGCGATGCCTATTATAGCTAAAATAAAGATTGATAAGCTCTCTGAGATAATATTCCTCATAATCAATTTCTTTAGAAGCAAAAAGGAGTTCGAGATCACAAGCATCGACGTAAACGGTTACTTATTCTACAAGTATAGGGGAACATTGTTCGTTAGAAAAGGTGTTTCTAACACATTTTTCCCAAAAGAAATGCACTTGTTAAAAAACTATTTAGATTATATCATTAACTATCTCACCAATGAAAATAAGATGGCTTGGACAAGAACCGTTATAGTATTGGAGATAACAATTGACATTTTAACCAAGGATTCTAAGAACATTGGTATAATTTTGGAGGTAAGCAACGAGGAAATCGATAACTATGGCCAGATAATTGTCAGACCCTTAATCAACGAGGATGCACAAAACAATGAGGAAAACGAACCAATTGAAGGCACATCATCTAATTATCCGCGAGACGTCATGGATATAGATGAACTAATAGTGAGAGAGGACCTTCAAAAAATATCACCAATCGATATTTTTCAAATTCTAACCTTAAGGGAAGTTAACGAGTTGATTGGTCAATTAAAGAAGAAGGGCGCCTATGCTAAAGTAGCAGATGAAAGTGAACTAGAGTGAGAAAGAGAAAAAATAAGGTTATTTCTCACCCTTGATCTTCTTGAGTTCCTCTATTAATGCTGGCACCACTTTGAATAAGTCTCCAACCACACCATAGTCCGTCACTTCAAATATTGGTGCATTTGGATCGATATTTATCGCCATAACGTATTTTGAGTGAAGCATACCTGCAATGTGCTGAACAGCACCAGATACCCCAATCGCCATGTATAGCTTTGGCCTCACTGTTTTACCTGTTTGTCCTACCTGACGTGATCTTGGCATCCAGCCTGCGTCAACAGCTCTTCTTGATGAACCTACGGTCGCACCATCAATGTACTTTGCTAACTCCCATAGTAACTTGAAGTTCTCCGCGTTTTTTAGACCGAAACCGCCCGTTATCACGACATCAGCTTTTTCTAGTGGTAGTTGGCCTTCCTCTGATTCCTCGGGTATGAATTTTAACAGTCTTGTTCTTGGTTTCGGTGGCACAATGTCTTCCTCGATAACTTCTCCCGTTCTGTTTTCATCTGGTTCTGGTACTGGGAATACGTTTGGTCTTGCTGTCGCTATGTTTGGTCTTCTGTTGGGTGTTATGATGTGTGCGAGTATTTTCCCTCCTGTTGCGGGCCTTATTTGGAGCAAGTTGCCCTTATCATCTAACCTAAATTCTGTACAGTCCGCTGCTAATCCTGTTTTTAGGGGTATTGCTATCTTTCCTCCGAGGTCTCTTCCGTTCTTTGTTCCACCGATCAATATGGCGTATGGTTTGTATTTTTTAACTAATTCTACGAATGCGTGACCATATGTTTCAGGGTTGTAGTCTTTGTATTCTTCTCTGTCAACTAAGAATACTTTGTCTGCTCCGTATTTTATGAGTGTGTCTACGAGGTGTCTTACATTGTGACCTATGAGGACTGCCCCCACATAGTCTCCTTTTTGATCTGCTAACTCTCTAGCCTTCCCTAGTAATTGTAGAGTTACCTCCCTAAGATTTCCCCACCTATGATCGGCGTATACCCAAAAACCTTTCCATTCATCCAAGTTTACCGGATCCCATTCAGGACATGAACCCAATCTCTTCATTTATATCACCTCATATTACCCCGATCTCTTTCATCTTTTCGATTAACCATTTTGCAGCTTTTACAGGGTCGTCTCCTTGGATTATTTCACCCTTTCTTGGGGGCGGCTCTACTGTCTCCACTTTTGCTACTGCTGTTGGTGACCCTGCGAATCCTGCGCAATCTTTGTTTATTCCTGCGTCATCAGCGCTCCACGCTTTTATGACTCCTTCTTTCTTTGCTCTTAGTTTGCCTTTTAGTGTGACTCCTCTGGGAGAGTTTATTCCGACACCAACTGTGATTAATACTGGTAGTTCTGATTCTACTATTTCGTGCCCATCATCTACGCTTCTCCTAAATATGGCTTTTCGACCTTCTAGGTCGATTTCTTGTACCTCGTCTACATATGTTACTTGTGGAATGTCAAGGAATGTTGCTACTCCTGGTCCTACTTGTCCTGTGCTACTGTCTGTTGTTTCCTCTCCCGCGATTATTAGATCAAACTGTCCTATCTTCTCTATTGCTTTAGCGAGTGCGTATGATGTTGCTAGAGTGTCCGATCCTGCTAGTGCTCGGTCTGTTAACAGTATGGCTTCATCTGCCCCCATTCCTATGGCTATTTCTAATCCTTCTTTTGCTGGTGGTGGACCCATTGACAGTACTGTTACTTTTCCCCCATGTTTTTCTTTTAGTTGCAGTGCTAGTTCTATTCCGTTTAGGTCTGGTGGGTTAATCTGAGAATCTACTCCAATCCTCACTAAGGTTTTCTTCTCTGGGTCGAATTTCATTTGGTCGACTCTTGGTACCCATTTAATTAGCACTATTATATTCAGCATCTCTAATGCACCAAGTGAATTTAGGTTTTTTTCATATTTTTGTTAGAGAAAATAATTTTAGGTATATATACCATATCAGCATTACATTATATGAATAATGAATTGTTTTTCTCAAAAAAATTAAAAATTGTGAACAATTGGGTTCAATTTTTAATTTCATTTCTTCATTATTTGGATAAAAGCGATGATGAAGTAAATTATTGCTAAAAGACTCAATGCGAATATTGATGCAACCCCAAACAACCAAGCAAATTCGGGAGAAATTATACTTACTACAATTGGGGTAAATGGAAGACTGATTAATAGCCAAGTGATATAAGAGGAGTCCCCGACCTCAATGTTTGTGAATCCCGTTTTATTCCCCATTTTTAACCCTATCACTCCAATGGCGTATGTGATCAATACTATTATGGAGAAGGGACTAATTACCATAAAGTGGGATCTTATGTAGAAACCAAATACGTATAGGAGAACAATTATTATACCGAGAATTTTGAACACTCTATCGCTAAGTATTATATTAGAGAAGCTTATCGAGCCTCCTGATCTCTTTATGATCAAAGTTAAAAATCCTATGATACCGAGAGTGCCAAAGTAACCGAGAAGGTAGTTTGTCACATTTAGCTGGGAATATAAGAAACATATGAAAACTCCTATCATTAAAATTACAAGCCAATGCATTTTCACAATTGTTGTTCTTGGAGAAAATTCATTTAAGGCGAGAATTCCCTCTACCTCAGCGCTTTTCTCACTTTTCGCCGCTAGGTAATTGAATACTAGAAATGTTGACATTACGGACATTATGGGGTGCCAAAAGTATAGAAGAGCCATGTATTCCAGTATTGCCACGCCAAGCATACAACCCATAATTGGATTGGTGTTAATATAACCACACAATGGAACAGTCGTAATCCAAAATTCGAAACCTCCATAAAGCACACCAATGAAATATAGGCCACTATAGTCTAGCCTCTCGGTCCTAATAGCTAAGTTTAGGAAGAATACAGCGTGGATGATATAAATTGGGAAGGTAATTAGCAAACCAGGTAAGGAGAT
>JAGSHR010000264.1 GCA_029855985.1 Candidatus Njordarchaeota archaeon | reverse complement strand
GTTGATTTGTTGACTATTACCTTGAAGTCTCCCTCACAGATGTGCTCCGCTATGCTCCTGTAAGCACTTTCAACGTAAGAGAGGTCTGCCGAGCCGTCTTCTCTTGAAGGGGTTCCCACTGCTATGAAGATGTAGTCTGAGTTTTTAACTGCGTATCCGTAGTCGGTAGTAAACTCTATGTTTCCGTTCTCTATGGCCTTCTTAAGTATCCTGTCTAAGCCAGGTTCGTAGATGGGAACTTCTCCCTTTTTTAGCTTTTCTATCTTTTCCCTATCCACGTCAAGGCCTATGACTTTGTGGCCAAGATAGGCAAAACAGGCTCCAGAAACAAGCCCTACGTATCCCGTTCCTACCACAGTTATTTTTTTCACTTCACAATACCTCACTTTCCTTATAAAGTCCAATATAAAAAACCTTTCTCATTTGCCAACAGATCCTTATATAGACCTTTCACATCTACTAACACAGGGCTACCTATATTATTCATCATATTCTTCAACTCTTGAAAACCAAGCTTTTTAAAAGACTCATGTTTTACTGCCACTATTACTCCATCATAAGGTATTTCAACATTAAAATCTCGAAGTAAATCAATACCATACTCTTCTTTAACTTCTTCTGGATAAGCATAAGGATCATAAACAAAAACTTCCACTCCATATTCTCTTAATTCATTATATATATCAATTACACGAGTATTTCTAATATCAGAGATATTTTCTTTGAAAGTAAATCCCATAATCAGAACTTTACTATCTTTTACAGCTTTACCTGCTTTTATTAATAACTTAACAGTATTCTCCGCAACAAACTTTCCCATATAGTCATTAATCCTTCTACCTGCAAGTATAACCTCTGGATGATATCCGAGTTCTTGCGCTTTAAACGTCAAATAGTAAGGATCAACACCTATACAATGTCCTCCTACCAAACCAGGTTCAAACTTGATGAAATTCCACTTTGTTGCTGCAGCTTCTATCACTTCCTTAGTATCAATACCAAGCCTATGAAAAATCACAGCAAGTTCATTCATAAGAGCTATATTGAGATCCCTCTGGGTATTTTCAATCACTTTCGCCGCCTCGGCAGTTTTAATATTGGGTGCTCTATGAACCCCAGCAGTTATTACAGAATCGTAAATTTCCGCTAAATAGTCCGTTATTTCAGGAGTATCCCCAGCAACTACTTTGATAATTTTATCAATTGTGTGCTCTTTATCACCAGGATTAACTCTTTCAGGAGAATAGCCGACATGAAAATTCTCTTTCCACTTTAATCCACTTTCCTGTTCGAGTATAGGAATACAGATATCTTCTGTAACTCCTGGATAAACTGTAGATTCATAAACTACTATACTCCCTTTTTTCATAAATCTACCAACAGTTCTCGAAGCTGCTTTTACTGGCCTCAAATCTGGTATTTTATGTTCATCTATCGGAGTGGGAACTGTTACTATTATTAAATCCGCTGTGGATATAAGTTCCGGTTTATCCGTGAAAAGGATATCTGATGAAACTAACTTTTCAGAATCAATTTCTCCCGTCCGATCTAATCCAGAGGACAGTTCTTCAACTCTTTTAGAGTTAATGTCAAATCCTATTACTTTAAATTTTTTTGACAACAAAACAGCTAAAGGAAGTCCCACATAACCTAAACCTACAACACATATTGTAGGGTTAAAGCTAAGCATTATTCTCCTCCTGTGGTTACCTAATGAGTTCGCCAATTTTGAAGATTGGAAGATACATAGCAATTATGATGACGCC